>JAGQVA010000199.1 GCA_020438265.1 Bacteroidota bacterium | reverse complement strand
TTGTGGGATATTTTTGTAGTTTAGATAATGGATTTTCTTTCTACTCAATCATAAACCAACAAAATGAAATCTTCCATCACTTTCCTCAGATTATTTTTACTGGTTGCTTTTTCCTTCGCCCAAAGAGACTTTTCCGAGGTTAAAGTCGAAGCCACCCAGGTCAAAAATAATGTATACATGCTCACCGGTAGCGGAGGCAATATTGGCGTAGTAACCGGAAAAGATGGAGTCGTAATGATTGACAATCAATTTGCACCTCTGGCTGACAAAATTAAGGAAGCGATTAAAGGAATTGGCGGGGACGATGTAACCTATATGATCAATACACACTTCCATGGGGATCATACTGGTGGAAATGCCGTTTTTGGAGGAGACGGAGCGATGGTTGTTGCCCATGATAACGTTCGTAAGCGCCTGAGTACTGAGCAGAAACGCGCAAACGGGGACGTAGTTGCGCCCCAGCCACAGGAAGCCTGGCCGATTGTCACCTTTGAACAGCAGGTGAAATTTTACCTTAATGATGAAGAAATTGAACTGATCCACGCTGACCGCGCTCACACTGACGGAGATGTTGTTGTCTTTTTCCGAAAAGCGAATGTCATTCATACCGGAGATGTGTTTGTAACTTATGGATATCCGTTTATTGATGCTTCAAGTGGTGCTTCCATCACTGGAATGATCAATTTTCTGGATCAGGTAATCGAAGCGATTGACGAGGAAACCATAGTCATTCCCGGCCATGGTCCTTTGAGCAGGAAAAAAGATGTGATTGCCTTTAGAGATCGTTTACAGGACATTCTGGATAAGGTGCTGGTTCAGAAGAGAAAAGGCAAAACCATTGAAGAAATTATCGAGATGAAAATTACACAGGAATACGACGAAGAATGGGGCGGTGGATTTATCAAGGCGAAAGACTTTTTGCTTTTGCTGGATGAATCGCTTTCGGAGAAATAGGCGTCATAGAATTGGTTTTTTTGATAAAATTTTTGGAAGGTTCGTATTTTACCACATAGCCTGAAATTGGAATTAAGAAATCATAGTAAATCAAGATTCAATGCTATCTCTACCTACTATGTTTTCTTCTTCTTATAGGCGTAATCCATTGATTCCTATGTGTCTATGTGGTAAAATCTTTAGCACTCAATTTGCATTGACATCAATATTTCCCTCTAAACCTATATGCACAAATCAACCGGACTAAACTGGATTGACGCCTGGAATAATCACGATCTGGAGCGCATCCTGGAGTTTTATGACGAAAAGATTTCTCATACCTCTCCCAAAATAGCCAACTATTTTTTGTTACCTGACCATACTATCAAAAGTAAGGATATGCTGAGGCAGTACTTTCAGAATGCCCTTGCGCAAAACCCTGACCTGAGATTTGACTTAATTCACATACTCGAAGGAATCAAGACACTCGTATTGGTCTACAAAAGAAATGAAATGGAAACGGCAGCAGAATTTCTGGGATTCAATGATTCCGGACTGATTATCAGCTCCCGCTCTCATTACGAGGTATTATGATTTATATTACTCAACTTATTTACATCAAGGATGGCCAGGAAGTCATATTTCACCAATTTGAAGACCTGGCCATTCCCTTGATGGAAAAATATCAGGGAAGGCTGATCTATCGCCTTCGGCCTGATGAACATGCCTTTATCGCGGCAAATGAAGAGATTCCTTATGAAATACATTTCCTTTCTTTTCCCTCAGAAGAAGACCTTCAGGCTTTTATGAGCGACAAAAGCCGCAATGATTTCCTGCATTTGAAGGAGGAATCTGTGAGAGCTATGTTATTGGTCAAAGGAGAAAAAATGTAAAGGAGGGCGATTTTTTACAACAAGACTTATGGTGGAGAAACCATTACTTCACCAGCGGTACTAACTGAAACCGTAATTTATCTCCCGGTTTAAGCTGAGCCACTTTATCCATATCTTCACTCATCACATTCACAAACCGGGGATAACCACCGGTAGTTTGTGCATCTGCCAGTAAAATTACAGGCTGGCCATTATTAACAATTTGTACTGTGCCGGGAATTACTCCTGAAGAAATCAACTCAACCCCGGAATCGCGAGTTAATGGATGCCCTTCAAGTCTGCATCCCATACGATTGGAATCTGTGCTTAATTGATAATGATAACTAAAAAATTGCCCAATTTCTTCCCTGGAAAACCAGTCGAACTCAGGTCCTGGTAAAACCCTGATAGTCTGCGGGTTATTAATTACTAGCTGATCTTTGGGTTCAATATTCCTCTGTTGAATAGAAGGTTTGCTTTCAATGAGAATCTGTGAGTTATTATTGATAAAACCTCGTTGTGTTGGTTGAATTTTTCCTCGAAACAATAGACTGTAACTTCCCAACTCTTTTTCTACCTTCCATTTACCTCTGATGGCCAGATAAGCTCTGCACCCTTGATTGAGTCTCCCAAAACTGAGAACATCGCCTTGACTTACCCTGATCGTTTGATATCGTGGAACAGGTTGTTCATTTAGTTTGGGAGAAATATCTGCACCTGTAATGGCTATTTGTACACTCCCGGAAAAGCGAATCTTTGGTCCCTGAATGGTTATTTCGAGTAATGGAGTATAAGGGTGATTTCCTGCTAACCAGTTTGCCTGAAGGGCTGATTTTTCGTCCAGCCATCCTCCCGCAGGTACCCCGAATCCGCCCAGGTGTCGCCTGCCGGGGTCCTGGATCGTGGTGAACAGACCGGATTTCAGGAAGGTGAGTTGGATGAATGGATAACTCATAAAACTAATAATAGGTGTAAATACAAGCTCCGTAGGAGGTACATGTGGGTAGAAATCGTTTAGATTTCTTTTCGTGTGCCGTAGGTACGCAAGGTAAGGAAACGTTGCGTACCTACGGCACGCGGAAAAAGGCAAATTTGCCTTCTACCTACATTTGGTCCCTCTGGGACCGGGGCATTCGCCCAACACTTATAAAGTTGAATTACTTACAATGCAAAAAAAACATTAAGATTATTCCCAACTCCTAAAATCTGCCTCTTCAATCGCATAAAACCGAACCAGATCCCCGGGTTGAAATAAAAACGGCGTTTCTTTCTCCGGAGAAAATAACTCCAAAGGCGTACGCCCGATTATTTGCCATCCTCCCGGTGCTTCCGATGGATAAATCCCGGTTTGAAATCCCGCCAGTCCAACAGAACCCGCAGCTACCTTTAATCGGGGAGTTTGTTTTCTACTAACCTGAAGCGCTTCGGGGAGTTTTCCCATATAGGCAAATCCTGGTAAAAAGCCCAACATATAAACCCGAAAATCCTGCCCCGTGTGGAGACGGATAATTTCTGATTCGGATAATTCTTTTTGTTGGGAAATTTCTTCCAGATCTGGTCCATATCTTCCCCCATAACACACTGGAACCTTCACGATTCTATTGAAAGACGTTACTGATTCGGTTTCTATTTGGGAAATTAGATCAGCTATTTTTTCTTTCATTTTGGCATAAGTAGTTTTTCGGAAGTGGAAACACACGGTCAGGGAGCAATAGGCGGGAATGAGTGTTTCTATTTCCGGCCAATGCTGATCCTCTATTTTTTGAGACAGGAGAATAACCTGCTGATTGATTGTTTCATCAATCTCCTGAGGGAAATTGATCAGTACAGCCCGATCGCCAAAAGGAAGGAATGTGGGATTCATATCACAAAAGAACGAATTTGTACCTGAGCCTGCGCAAGTTTTTGATGAATGGCTTGCAGAATGTTTACAGCACCAGGATTGTCTCCATGAATGCATATCGTCTGGGCATTCAGTTGTATCCTGTTTCCCTGATCATCTTTGACTTTCCCTTCCCTGGCGATATGTAAGACTTGTTCTGCTGCTTTTTCCGGATCGTGAATCACCGACCCTTTCCGGCTGCGAGGCATGAGCCTGCCGTTGCTTAAGTATTGACGATCGGCAAAAGCTTCAGCTACAAAAGGAATTTCTTTTTCCTGAGCTATCTGTTCCATTTCGCTCCCTGCAAGGCCCATAACAATCAGGAACGGATCTATTTCGCGAATTCCTTCCATGACGCTTGCTGCTTCTTCCCGGTTATCAGCCATGCTATTGTACAAAGCACCATGAGGTTTTACATAATGGAGTTTTTCCCCATAGCTTTCAACGAGTCCTTTCAGAGCAGCCACCTGATATTTGACAATAGATGTTAACTCTTTCAGCGGAATAACCATTTTGCGCCGGCCAAATCCTCCCAGATCGGGGTAAGAAGGATGAGCACCCATTTTTACGCCATGGTGGATGGCTAGTTGAATGGTTTTTTCAATATGAATCGGGTCTCCGCCATGAAAACCACAGGCAATATTGCAGGAGGTGATATAGGGAAAAACGGCTTCGTCATTTCCCATTTTGAAGTTGCCATAACTTTCTCCCATGTCGCAGTTTAGGTCTATGTTCATGTTTGAATGAATCATTTTAAACTTGAAATAACAAAATTCTACCCTGTAATTTTGATAATGCCCAAAATTGCTTCCGCCTTTTTATCCGGATATTTAAAAACGAAACCGTCTTTTTTCGTTTCATTTTCCCGTCCCTTGTAATGATGTTCTACAACAGCCAACTGCTTCGGATCATAAATAATCGCTATATCCACCCGAACAGGTTTTTTATCCTCAGCAATTGGGAAAAAATAAAATGGCTCAAGAAAGTACTCGAAATAAGTGCCCTCCTGCTGAATTTCAAATGGCATCGCAAAAATGTCAATGTGTTTATTTTCTATGTTTTCATATTGGTTTCCTTGACGATTGGGATTGTAGCGGTCATGGCCTGTTTGCAGGATGATTTCAATGAGGTCATCCATGGATTTATCAGTATGTTCTTCTGAACTTAAAACCCTGATCACCACTTTCTGACCAATAAAATGTTTTTTCAGACATTGATCCATTTTGTCTCCAATCGAGGCGAAATCTGGTCTGTTTTTCCAGTAAATAACAGGGATTTCAATATTATACCAGGGAGTGCCTGGATGGGACATTTTTTCTTTTGTGTCTGAATAGAATTTGACTTGATATTCTGGTACAGAGAGTGTAAAGACAGGCTTTTTCATAGATGTAAATGTAAGCAGATATTCCTGTTGATCTGAATCAGTGATGGTAACTTTTTCTCCCCTAATGGAATAGTATTGAAAAGGTATTTACCTAATGAATTAACAAATCTATCTTTTATGAAAAAGACAATCTTACTTTTTGCAATTATTATCTCTGGTTATTTCCTCTTCGGACAAAATGTAGGGGTAGACCAGACCAATCCTGTCAACAAACTGGATGTAAATGGGAACCTCAGTGTAGGAAGCAATTATTCCGGAACGTTTACTGCGCCTTCTAATGGAGCTATTTTTGAAGGTCAGGTAGGAATTGGAACTGCCATGCCTATGGCGGATCTTGATGTGAATGGAACCTTGAGAGTGGGGAGCTTGATTGGAGCTGGGACTTCGATGGTTGTTGCTGATGCGAATGGGAATTTGTCAATTCAAACGATTCCTACGGATGGTCAAACCCTTTCCTTGTCTGGAAGTAATTTAAGCATTTCCGGAGGTAATTCTATTTCTCTTCCCTTTGCATTGCCTTATAGCGCAGGAACGGGGATCAACATTTCAGGCTCAACGATTATCAATACCGGAGATACCGATCCCAGTAATGACATTACTACTTCAACCTCTGCAGCAGGTGATGTAAGTGGTATTTTCCCAACTTTGAGTGTAGATAAGATTAAAGGGCAAAATATTGCAGGTACGGCACCTGCAAACGGACAGGTACTCAAATGGAATGGAAGTGCGTGGGCACCAGCAGTGGATGATGCTGGAACAACTATCTGGAATCAAACTGGAACGACTGCTTATTATAATGCCGGGAGAGTTGGAATAGGATTGACAAACCCAACAGGACAACTCACAGTAAGAACGGATTCCACGGCAATAAGTGGAGATAATGTAAAGGTAAATGGTCTGTCCCTGGTATTGGATAAATTTTCAAATTCAAATACTAATAATGCTGTCGGAATAGGATTTGGTAGCTCTACAAATTTTGGCGGAGGGAATCCGTCTATTGGAGCGGCAATTATACATCAGCGGACAAATGGGGGTTCATTTGGAAAATTGCACTTTGCGACCAAGCCTACCTTTGGGCTATCAGAAGATATTCCCATTAGAATGACAATTGCAGAGGGGGGTAACGTCGGAATCGGGACAACATCTCCTGGAGCTAAATTATCCGTTTCCAATGGAACCACAGAATTTCAGATACGGCCAGGTATGCTGGATGGGGCTGTAAATAATGACTGGACGACGTTTGAGATGCCAGGTAATAAAAACTTCCGGATTTGGGATAATTTATCTGTGAGCGATAAAATAGCAATTGGAACCACGACGGTAGCTACAGATGCCCATTTGATGGTAAATGGAAATATTCGCGTAGCTGATGATGCGGATATTTTTGGATTGGATCAGATTGTGGGGTTTAATGATTTGAGGTTGTCAGGGGATGCAACAGGAGGACCTGATTTGCTCATTAATGCGAATGGAACTGTCGGAGTGAATATTGCTTATACAAACACTGATATGAATGTGACGAATGATCCTGCCAATCTCTTTATCTTAAGTTGTGAGTTTGACAATGGAAACCAGGTTTTTGAGGTGTTAAATAATAACCATGTCAACTCTTACTCTGATTTTGGTGTCATAAACGCCGATTTTGATGTTGTAGGTGGAACCAAAAATTTCAAACTGGATCATCCGCTTGACCCTGCCAATAAAAACCTTCGCCATAATGCAGTGGAATCTCCAGATCATGTAACCTATTATCATGGAACGGTTGTACTGGACGGTAATGGATCTGCAAAGGTAGATCTCCCTCCTTATTTTGAAGCTCTGAATAAAGATTTTCACTATCAGTTAACTTGCGTAGGAGGATTTGCCCAGGTATATATTTCTAAAAAAATAGCTAATAATCAATTTTCCATTGCTGGCGGAACACCCGGATTAGAGGTTTCCTGGCAAGTGTCGGCAACCCGTAATGACCCCTGGGCAAAAGATCACCCCTACCAGGCTGAGTTTGAGAAAAGCCCGGAGAATAAAGGGAAATACTGGTACCCCGAAGGGTATGGAAAGTCAAAATCTTTACAGATTAGCTCTCCTGAGCAGGAGCGGGTACTTGAAAATGAATAATATCCCCGACAAAACTTGTCGATGAATCATCAATTTTACTTATATTAGAATTATGACTAAACAGTATAAAACCCACGGGATGTTCTTTGCCCTGCTCCTGACCTGGATATATCCAACTATTGGGCAAATAACCAACCAAACAGTTCTAACCATTCAATCAGGTACTCAGGTAACTGTTCAGGGAGATCTGGTCAATGATGGCGCCGGAGAAATTGCCCTGGAAGGCCAGCTTTCAGTAGATGGCAATATCACCAATAACAGCAGCGCCAATCTGACCTCCGGAGCGGGAGAAACCATTCTTCAGGGCTCTTCGGGGCAAACCATTGGAGGTTCGACCCTGAGTAGGTTTGGGCATTTGACGCAAAATAATGCCAATGGTACCCAGCTCAACCAAAACATTGAGGTAGATCATAACCTGACCATGCAGGCTGGAACCATAAATCTGAATGGACAAACCCTCGACCTGGGAGATACCGGGGAAATTGTGGGTGAATCCAATACCAATCGAATTTTCGGAACCAGTGGAAAAATTCAGGCAATCAGAGATCTGAATGCCCCTGCCGGAGCCAATATCGCCGGAATGGGCGTGGCTATTACTTCTGGTGCCAATCTGGGAATGACTACCATAGAAAGAAGCCATGCGAGCATGGCTGTCGGAGCGGGAACCAGTATCGATCGTACTTTTGATATTGATCCTGCAAATAATGCCAGTCTTTCGGCTATGCTGAGAATCGATTACTTCGATGCGGAGCTAAACGGACAAGATCCCAACCTTCTCAAACAATTCCGAAAATCTCCCGGAGCAACGGATTGGACACCTGGTTTTGTAACCAATTCCGGAGCAAATTTCGTGGAAGGAGGCCCTTATAATTCTATGGCGCTTTGGACCTTGAGTGCGGATGGGACTTCTGCTGTAGGTGAATTATTGCCAGCGATTTCGGTGAAATATTACCCTAATCCTGTAGAGAATGGAAGTCAGATTTTTGTAGAAGGACTTACTCAGGGAAAATATGATTTTGTGCTATTTGATATGAGAGGGAGAAAAGTCTGGGAAAAGAAT
>JAGQVA010000001.1 GCA_020438265.1 Bacteroidota bacterium | reverse complement strand
TTTCCCTGGGAGATCTGGTGTTTATTTGCCGGATATGGAATTTATTATCGACTCTCTCATGGGGTTTCAAAGGCCTATATCGCCGATTTGGTTGCAGAAGACCAACGGGCAACTGCTTACGGGGTTTTTACTACAGGAACCGGCATAGCACTCCTTCCCGCTTCTCTAATTATGGGTTTTTTATGGGATCTGGCAAGTAGCCAGTGGGCTTTTATTTTTAGTGCGGTTATGGCGATTTTGGGATTTTTGGTTTGGGTTTTGGGGGAAAGAATGACTGTGGAATCCCTTTAGGTGCTTAGACAAATTAATTTATACAACACTTGTTGTCACCCTGAGCGAAGTCGAAGGGTCTTAGTACCCTTAGCGCCTTTTTGTCAACCGTACTCAAGTCAATAGGCCCTTCGACTTCGCTCAGGGTGACATTAAATTTATAATACAAATTGATTTTGTACAGGCATCTACTTCATACCAATGTCTCATTTCTCCACCCGTTCCCCATTCTGAAACGTCGCCGACTCAGAACTCCCATCCGGATAGGTTAGCACTCCTTCACCATGAGGCTGTCCCATGTGCCATTCACCTTCGTAAGTATGGCCATCTTTATAGGTAAATTTTCCTATGCCCTGCTTTTTCCCACGGAACCATTCCCCTTCATAAACCTCCTGATTATGATAGGTAAACGTCCCCGTTCCATGATAAAAACCACGTTTAAACTCTCCTTCATACGTCCCCTCTTCTGTTATGGAAACCCCTTTACCGGTAGTCTGATTTTCTTCCCAGGTTCCTTCAATGGTTCTTCCATTGATTTTATATGTTCCCCGACCAATCCTGTCGCCATCTCGCCAGTTTCCTATATATTCTATAATAATCGTATCTTTTTCATGCCTGAAAAAACCATGACCATGATAACGGCTATTGACGAATCCGCCTCGATATTCCTGCATGTAGTCTGCTCCCATGATGACCTCGTAACCCTCTCCGTTTTTCACACCATTTACCCAATCTCCGATATATGACTTGAGGTCGGTAGTAAAAGTACCCCGGCCTTCTCTCACTCCATTCAAAAAAGTCCCTTCGTAAAAACTCCCGTCTCCATACGTATATGTCCCCTCTCCATGCCTCTGATCTGCCACCCAGTCACCAATATACGTTTCTCCATTGGCAAACATCATCGATCCCTTTCCTTCCATTCTATCCTCTACCCAGTCGCCTGAATAGACATTTCCATTTTTAAACCGATACGTGCCTGTGCCATACTTTCGTCCCATTCGATAAAAACCTACATAAATCGTATCACCATCAGGTTTTAGATAAACACCTTTCCCGTGGGGCCGACGATGATAGGTTTCACCTACATAATAAGCACCATTGCGATATTGAAGAGTATCCATGATGATCTCTTCAGATTCTATCTCCTGTAACTCTTCTTCTATTTGATCGGTATCCTGGGCAAAAGAAAGGAAAAATAGCCCTGACAGGCCAATAAAAATAACGAAATACCGTAATCCCTGGTAGTAGGAAAAGTTCATAAGTAAATTTTGAATAATCATTAAATTTACTCTATTGGTCTGAAAATTGTGCATAGACTATGCGCCATCTGCATAAATTAGTGATTTACTGGCAATTATCTGCTCTAATTTGTTTGGCTTAATCAGAATTGACTGTTATATTTGAGCTATGGAAAGTTCCAAAAACATAATCAATCACATCAGCAATAAATTGTTGAAATTCTTTACTTCCAGGTATTTTTGGGTACTACTTTTCGCGGGAGTATGGATGGTCTTTTTTGACCGTTATAATCTCATTTCACAGTACAAAATGAAAGAGCAGATTAAACAGCTCCAAAAAGACGAAGTCCATTATCAAAAATCTATCGAAAAACTGGACTTCGAAGCAGATCGTCTGTTTAATGACCAGGAAGAGCTGGAAAAATTTGCCCGGGAAAAATACTATATGAAGAAACCGGGCGAGGATATTTATGTGATTGTAGAAGAAGATTAACCTTCTTTCGACACTTCCGAATAATAAAACTTGACAGATTGAATAATAGGACGCAATTTTGCGTCCTAAATTTTTTATTATTGATTTTAACTCATCATGGACAAATTTTCAATTCAAACAATTCTGGGCATGGAGCCCAAAGGACAAAAATTAATCGCGCAGGGCTGGGTAAGAACCTTCCGAAGCAATCGGTTTATCGCTTTAAATGATGGGTCTACAATCAATAATCTGCAAGTCGTTGTCGATCAGGATCAGTTTGATGAGTCTATAATCAAACAAATCAACACCAGTTCTGCTATCGCTGTAGAAGGAACTTTGGTTGAATCTCAGGGAAGAGGGCAAACGGTGGAGCTAATAGCAGAAAACATTACCATTTATGGAAACGCTGATCCTTCGGTTTATCCCCTTCAACCCAAAAAACACAGTTTGGAGTTCCTGAGGGAAAAAGCTCACCTTCGGATGAGAACCAGTACTTTCGGAGCTGTATTCCGCATCAGACATGCACTGGCCTTCGCGGTTCACAAATATTTCAACGATAGGGGATTCTTTTATATGCATACTCCTATCATTACTGGCAGTGATGCAGAAGGGGCTGGTGAAATGTTCCGGGTAACGACTCTGCCTTTTGACAATACTCCCAGAACTGAAGAAGGAAACGTTGACTGGAAAAAAGATTTCTTTGGAAAAGAAACCAACCTGACCGTAAGTGGTCAGTTGGAAGCGGAAGTCGGAGCCATGTCTCTGGGTAAGGTTTACACTTTTGGTCCTACTTTCCGTGCCGAAAACTCCAACACAACCCGTCACCTTTCCGAGTTCTGGATGATTGAGCCTGAAGTCGCTTTTATCGATATCAACGGTGATATGGATCTGGCAGAAGATTTCCTCAAGTATATTATCAAGTATGCGATGGATAACTGTGCGGATGATCTGGCCTTTCTGGATCAGCGAATTACGGATCTGGAAAAGAATATGAAAAAGGAAGACCGCCGCGAAATGGGGCTGATTGATACGTTAAAATTCGTTACCGAAAATGACTTCCAACGCATTACCTATACAGAGGCCGTTAATATTCTGCTTCAGTCCAAACCTTATAAAAAGAAACAATTTGAATATCCCGTAGCCTGGGGAGAAGCCCTTCAGGCAGAACATGAAAGATATCTGGTGGAAAAAGAATTCAGAAAACCTGTTATCGTGGTGGATTATCCCAAGGATATCAAGGCCTTTTACATGAAGGTCAATGAGGATGGTAAAACCGTTGCAGCGATGGATATTCTCTTCCCTGGCATCGGTGAAGTTGTCGGAGGATCTCAAAGAGAAGATCGCCTGGATGTGCTGCTTAAGCGAATGGAGGATATGAATGTTCCGGAAGAAGAACTCTGGTGGTATCTGGAGCTTCGCAAATTTGGAACTGCTCCCCACGCAGGTTTTGGCCTTGGTTTCGAGAGAATGATTCTTTTTGTAACCGGAATGGGTAATATTCGGGATGTGATTCCGTTTCCACGGGCTCCGCGCAGCGCGGAATTTTAAATTGATCAATCCATTGTAGAGACGCGATTAATCGCGTCTACAATCATCAAGACGCGATTAATCGCGTCTCTACAATGGATTATTAATTAATCACCAATTAATATCCTTGAATCCACAAACAATCGCCCACCAAAAGAAACCCTTATTATATACATCCCTTTGCTGACAGGTTTTAAAGGTATTTTTTGATATGTAGCTTCCGAAAGGGCTGTTTTATAAATGGTTTGCCCAATTAAATTAACCATTTCAAGCACAATCGGATCACCCATCATTCCTTCATTCCAAACCTGCAAAGCTTTATTTTGTGTGTCATAAGCAAAACGGATCTTTGGAATCGCCTTGTCTTTGGAATAAAACACTTCAATAATATCTGAATACTGGCTGGCCCCACTTTCATCCGTCAATCTCAACCGGTAATCATACCTGTTTCCGGGAAAGACATGATCATCAATAAAAAACCACCGTCCATTCTCTGATTCATAATCATCTGGCAGACGACTGGAAACAGATACAAACTTTCCTAAAATATGATCTATTTTTTCAATTTCCACTTTTGTATAATCTGCCTCTGTCAGATCCAACTGCCACCATAATTTGATATGGTTTGAAACCGATTCCCCATGAAACCCCAGATTGAGCGCATCCAATACACAAGGAATTGTTACAGACATGGTTTCCTGACAACCTTTCTGATCAACAGCTGTAACCAGATATGATCCAGGCGTAAGTGAGTTGGCAGTATCTCCATATTGGGCGGGAGAGGTATTCCAGGTATAGGTAAAAGGGCCCGTTCCTCCACTTGCGTGTACAATCGCTATTCCTCCCCCAACCAAACCACAATCATAATCCAGGGAATCCAGTGTCAATGCCATCGGTTCTGGTTGCGGAAGGAAAAAACTTGTATTTGTTGTACACCCTGCTACGGGATCAATAATCTGTACAGAATACATGCCTGCTCCAAGACTTGCATTATTTACCATATTACCTATACTATCTGTCCAAATATCCAGGTATGGCCCCTGATTTCCACTGACACTAATCTGGGCACTACCATCATTGGAATTATAACAACTCGGAGAAGTGTTTTGGCTCAGATATGCAGACAGACTATTATTTTGCGCCTGAATACTAAAGGCAAGGGAATCCTTACATCCACTCCCCGAATCAGTTACCCAAACCTGATAATTTCCGGGAGAAAGATTGGCGTAACTATTTGAATTTCCGCCAAAATTCCAAGAATAGGTATAACTTCCCTGGCCTCCTGAAGCAGTAATTGTCGAAGCACCATCATTTCCACAACTGGCGTCAATGATTGTATTTTGGACCTGCACATCAATGACATCCATATGAATGGAAGCCGTAGCAGGGCAGCCGCCTGAAGGATTTGATGCGCTGACAAGATAAGTTGTACTTATTCCAGGATTAGCGAGAACTGTGGAATCAGTCGTACTACTCAATCCATTTGCGGGGCTCCAGAGATAATTATATCCTCCGCTGACGCTCAATAATGAGGAGGCCCCACCCTGGCAATACACAGGATTTCCTGTTACCAGCAAATTGGGGCCGGGTAAAACAATCAAAGGAATTGAGTCAGGAATTGATTGGCCACAACAGTCTGTTTCATAACTCAACTGAATATAGAACGTATCTGCGGTGTTAAAAGTGATTCCATTAAGCACTTCCAGATTTTCTCCGTCATATACATTCGGTGAACTCCCTCCATCCATATTCCAGTGAAAAATATAATTAATCCCGGGGTTCGCAGCAGCAAAATTGACGGCCTCTCCCTGACAGATTACATAATAGTTTCCTGTCATCGGAGCAGAGGTGGTTATCTGAGCCTGTACACTATTTTCAGGGTTAATATTAGCAAACCCGGTATAGGTAAATAGTCCATGGATAATATCCTTACGCCCACCAGAGCTGTACTGAGTACTGACAATTGTACCAGAAGGATTTTGCGGGCTTGCATCCAATCCCAAATCCCATATAGTGTTTGGGCCTTCAAAGTTAAGAGGAGCGTTCACACAACCTCCATTATCCATAAAAATGATGTCCTGGCTATTCAGGTTAAAATTAATCATGCTTTGCAAAGGAGCTTGTCCGCCATTCTGGTACAAAGCAATCGCTTCCCCATCAGCTCCTTTTCCCCCGTCACCGCCATCACCTCCTTTGCCTCCATCGCCACCCTTGCCTGAGCAACCGACCTCACCGTCTCCATTATCGTAATTTGAGGCACATCCTCCTGTACTACAGCCAACATATTCACTGGCATTTCCCCCTTTTCCATCACTTCCGCCTTTCCCTCCTTTGCCTCCTGCTCCTCCGGCACCTGCTCCAAGAACAACTAATTCGCAATCGATGAAAGAGGTGTTGGGACCATTATTATACAAATATACAGCATAAGAAGAACCACCAGGACCGCCAGTCATTCCCCCGAATCCTCCTTCGCCACCGCCGCCGCCGCCAGCACCACCGGAACCGCCTCCATCAATACAGGCAGCACCGCCTTCCCCGGCACCGCCACCACCACCAGCTCCTCCTTGCCCACCTTCTCCTTCACTGCCATCAGTCCCTGGAGTTCCATGAGTCCAAAAACCACTTACATGACTGCCTGAGCCTCCATCAGCACCATCAACACCGTTATTTCCGTCAGATCCATCTTCGCCATCTTCTCCGGACTCTGGATCTCCACAGTCCAGATTTGTATTACATCCACTGGCTATCCCGCCACCACCTCCATTGGTTGTTCCGAATACGCCATTTACTCCTCCGCCTTTTCCTCCCTGGCCTCCATTAAAATTTCCCTGTCCTCCCGAACCGCCACCACCACCACCGCCACCATGTCGGGGATTGGTGGTTGTCGTACCGTCAGCGCCATTTACTCCTGGGTTACAACAAATAGTTGGCTGACCTCCCAAACCATTGGTAATATTTCCACCGCCTTTTCCTCCATTTGCGCCTGCGCCCGCAAGAGCAGCATTATCCTGATTACCATCATTTCCATCCAAACCATCCAGTCCATCTGCGCCATCCAAACCATCTGTTCCGTCTTCCCCGTCTCCACCATTTCCTGCGATTACCTGCGTACGAACAAACTGGTAATTCTGGCAGGCGGTCAGGTGCAGTCCATATACTGACATGCCAAAAACATTGGCATCAGCCGTCTCGAAGGTAATATCCTGCAAACGGAAACTATCTTCACCTGAAATATAAGCTGCAACAATGCGCTGATTGGGAAAAATACCTTCGGGGTTATTTGTTGTTCTGAATATTCTGGTAGCTCCTGCTTTGCTGGTTTTCTGCCAGTTGTTTAACCGTATAAAACCACCCTCCAGAGTGATATTGCTTGTAATTCCCGTAATCGCTGTGTCGCATATATAAACTCCTGTATCCAGTTTAATTATAGCTTCTTTGCAGGCAGCGAGCCATAGGGCTTTACTGAGATTTGTCGGATCATTGCGTGTACCGGTTCCCGTTCCTCCCGGAGTTACATAAATTGTATTGCAATACCCTGCACCAAGGCCTCCTGCTATAACTGTCACTGAATCAAAAGCAATACAGTTTTTATCATCCACCACCTCGATACCATAGGTTGTATTAACAATGGGGTTTACAGTTATAAAAGAATCCGTGCTTCCATTACTCCATAAGTAGGCGTTTGCTGTACAAGAAAGCGCGGTTAGCGTAATGGGATTCCCCGGGCAGATATAAGGATTATGGGGAGATATAGAGACTGAGGGGCCTGCATCCAGAGAAACCAGTGCGAAATTGGAAATGACACAACCATCAGGAAAACTCGCCGTGAATGTATAAACCGTACTTACTGCAGGATATGCCACAGGAGTCAGCGAATTGGGATCACTCAGGCTTCCGGCAGGGGACCATGAAAAACTGCTGGCACCCACGACAACTGCGCTAAGCGGAACCGTGTCTCCATAACAAATAGAGCTATCTCCCTGAACAGTGAGCGTATGGGAACCTTGTCCGACAATAATCTCAAAAGCATAGATATTACTCGCAACCCAGGGGCAATTATCGTCCTGGGCAATAACCGTAAAAAAGAAAGTACCTGTATCTCCGGGGCTTGGTGTCCAGCAAAAAGTTCCCACAGGGTTCAGGCTCCCGTTACCATTCACTGAAAAGGAAGCACCAGCAATGCCCTGATTCCAGTTCAAACTAACCTGCCCCCCATCCGGATCAGTTGCATTCATTGTAAAACATAAGCTTGAGCCAGTACAGGTATTGATTTGAAATTGACTGGTATTATTTATTCCCGAAATAACAGGAGCCTGATTGCTACAAGAAATAACCTTAAACTCCATATCCCTGACTGTTTCTCCCACCTTTACTCCGTTTCGAAATTCTTCCACCTTCACACAAATCACTCCAATCTGCAATTGAGAAGGGGTAAAATTCATCTCTCCGGTAGCTGGGTTTATACTAATTCCTCCTGTCGTCATTAAAGGGCTAAGGGCATTATAACCAGGCCCGTAGCTAACCGGAACCAAAGCTGTTGACTGGCAGGAAACAATTGAAAAAACAAGATTATCTCCATCCGGGTCCGAAACACCATGATTATAAATAATGGGTTGATTGATGCAGATAACAGGGGTTGGGTTATTATTAAAAACAGGAGAATTATTACAAGGACTTACTGTATTGTCCAAAGTTGCCTGAAAATAGGTTCCATTACTACCAGGACTAAGAAGAGTAGTGATAGCATTATTACGACAGCAGGAACTCCAGCTTAACACCCAGTCATTTCCACAACCAGGTGGTAAGTTAATGGTTCCTTTATAAGTAAACTCCTGAATCCCGGGAATGCCAAATCCTCCACTACAACTGCTTACCTGACCAGGACAAACAGGAGTTATATCCAAACTTACTCCCTGCTGAAGCAATGGAGTAGTCACATTTACACCACAAGTTGCAGAAGAATATTTCAAAATCTGGCTATTACCTAATTGCACTCCTCCACAATCCCGAAAGACTTTGAGAGTAACCAGATACTGATTATTTGCCAAACATTGGTAGGTAATGTCTCCTCCCATAATATGAGAAGCACGTGATTTCGATGCATGAAAAGCAAAGAAAACCAAGATAACAAAAATAAAAGCGTAGTTTTTTTGTAGATCCATTTCTCTGAATAATAGAAATTCAGATCTAAAATGGAATCTAAAAAAAGCCCATTCAAATTAGTATATCCAGATAAGGAAAAATCAGGGCTGAAGGTGGAAAAAACCTGCTTCTATGTGAAAATGCTCTGTCTTGAAAGTCTCTAATTAACAGCTAAACTAAATGCCCCCATAATTCTTTTTTCCAATTGTAAAACAAAAAGAAGTTCCTTCATCCCCATGGGACTCGGCCCATATTCTTCCGCCGTGTCGGCGGACAATTCCCCGGCAAATAGCCAGTCCGATTCCATTGCCTGGATAGTCCTTCCGATGGTTCAGCCTTTGAAAAATCAGAAATATTCTTTCCAGGTATTCCGACGAAATACCTATTCCATAATCGCGAAAATGAAACTGATAATGACTCTTCGTTTCAGACCAGGTAATTTCTATTCGGGGAGAACGGTTTCCAGAAAATTTGATCGAGTTACTGACCAGGTTCTGAATCAAACGGGTAATTTGTCTCTGATCCCCATAAATAACGGGTAGGGCATCATAGGTAATTTGTGTATCTGACTCGATAATCACTTTATTCAAATTTTGCTTTACCTGATCCAGGATCTCTTTCATAGATATCACTTCAAACGGTTTACCTCTGGTACTAATTCGGGAATATTCCAGAATCCCGTCGAGTAATTCTTTCATTCGGATAGCCCCATCTACTGCAAAATTTAAAAATTCCAGATCCGTCTCATTCAACTTATAGGCAGCTCTTTTTTCCAGTAACTGTAAATAACTGGTGATCATTCGTAAAGGCTCCTGAAGGTCATGAGAGGTAATATAGGCAAACTGTTCCAGGTCTTCATTTGAACGCTGTAGCTGCCGGAACAGCTGTTCGTCTTCTCTGGGTATATTTGAAGGAGGAAGAGGGTGGAAAACAACAGAAAAAGAGGTTGGATGTCCCTGTTCATCAAATATTAACTGTGCATCCAAATTTACTGGAAGCAAGATCCGGGAACTTCCTTTTAATACCGCGTCTTGAATAGAGATTCTTGTTTGACTGAGTATGCGCTGCTGAAAACCAAGAATCAATCCTTTGGAAAAGATTTCAAATAAATCCTCAAATTTCATTTTGCAGAGATCTTCAATGGAAAGCCCCATTCGTTCGCTTAACTCTGAATTTGTGTGAAGAATCACACCTGAATCCCAATCTGCCACCAACCACATCACTGGCAGGTTTTCTACCATCCTCAACATATCTCCAGATGTTTGGTAATCCCGATCTTTTTCAGAAAATTGTAGACGGCGATTCGCAAGATTTTCGGCATAAGAAAGCTGTTTTGCCTGATCACGTAAAGACATAGTCTGGCATAAATGTTTTTGACTAACTAAAATGATAAACAAAACGGCAAACAAGAGGCAGGAAAGTGTTTTTACTGCAAAAAATCCGCCAATTATTCATTTTTAACCTGATTTTGTCTATGGCCAATTTAATCAGAAATTTTATTCAACATACTTCTTTATCCCTGATGGACAGATTAACCTCTGACCATCAACCTCTTTGGGGCAAGATGGGTCCCCAGCACATGCTCGAACACGTATCCGCAGTCTTTTATATTTCCCGAAAAGATCTGGGAATTCCTGTTGCTCTTCCGGAAGAGAAGTACATAAAACTGAAAAAATTCCTTTGGAATGATCGGCCTATGGGCAAACATTTTTACATTGAAGGGGTACATCCTCCACAACCTCTTGAATTGCGAAACAAAAACATGGAAGAAGCCAAAGCCTTATTTGCGAAAAGCATACAAGGTTTCTACCAACATTACCAAAATAATCCCAATGACTGTAAAATTCACCCGGTTTTTGGCCCTCTGAATTTTGAAGAATGGGAAAGATTTCATTATAAACATATTTATCACCATTTTAGCCAGTTTGGATTAATTGAAGAAACAGAGATTATTCCTGTTCCATAACAAAAGAATCATCATGCCTAAATATAATTTTTGCCCCCAATGTGGAAAACCTTTAGTAGAAGAAGAAAAAGCTGGAAAAGTCAGAAAAATATGCGCTGACGATGCCTGTGGCTTTATTTTCTGGGACAATCCGCTTCCTGTTGTTGCAGCGATTGTCGAGCGGAAAGGACACGTCATTCTCGTGCAAAGCATTGGCTGGCCAGCGAGCTGGTTTGGCCTGGTAACCGGTTTTCTGGAAAAAGGAGAAATGCCCGAAGAGGCTGTGTTAAGGGAAGTTCAGGAAGAAATTGGGCTGGAGGTTGAAATGGGCGGATATATTGGAATGTATCCTTTTTATCGGATGAACCAGCTCATTATAGCCTATCATGTCATCGCCAAAGATGGAGAAATAAAGCTTGACGAAACCGAGTTGGCTGCTTATCGGGAAGTGCCCATCGAAAAAGTCCAGCCGTGGGCTGCCGGGACTGGAATTGCACTCAGAGACTGGCTGCGAACGAAGGGATACGAAAGGGAGTTGGTACAGTTTGGATCCTGACGTAGCATTTCCCGTCTTCTGAGTTTCTCGTCATTTAGGTCTGCAAATCGCGGCTTAATAAACGATGTAATGTCCACCTGAGACAAATTTCGTTCACGCGACACCTATCCTATATGTTTTTTCTTCTTAACGATTATTATGCTGACTCTAGTGGTGAAAATACTTGCCATGATTCTCATTATTCCCTCATCATCACCACCGCCAGATATTTTCCATCGGGACTCACACTCAGACGATAAAAATTTCCGATTTCCAGATTCCCCAATGATTCCCATTCTGTGTTTTCTTCAGGAGCATGCATAAATAATTCACCATCCTTACCCATAAGCAGAAAACCCTGGGGATGCCAGCAATAATCTTCTATGCCTTCCAGTGTCTGGGCTATAGGGGCAATTTCCCCATTATCGGGATTCCAGCGATTGATGGTCCATTTTTTATCAGATTCTTTGATGACAAAACTTACCTGCTCTGTTCCGGGAATCGTGTGAATGGATCTCCCGATATTTTCAGCAATCGTTTTAGGGTTACCTTCATCTTCAATATTCACAACCTGCAGGGTGAATACATCTCCCAAAATAAACATAGCCAATGTATTTTCCTTAAACCATGTATAATATCCCACCGGCTCTACCTTATCCAATATTCGTTCTCCCTCTCCACCTTCAACCGGAAATTTCCATAATTTCTGCGTTTTATCATCTTCCTCAACCATGACAACCGAAAAATAACGACTCTCAGGAATAGGAATGGGAGAATATTCACTTGTATTGGGAGTATTGGTTACATTTACCGTTTCACCCGTTTCAATATCATACCTGTAAATATCTGATTTTCCTCCTTCGCGAATAGAGGCAAATCTCAACGCTTTTCCATCCGCAGTAAAATAGGGCTGATTGTCATATCCCTCACGATTTGTGACTCTGGCCAGTTTTTTAAAAGAGAAATTCCCGTCCTCCTGATGAATCGAAAATAAGAACACATCCGTTTGAGGCTGAGAGATAAGTTTTGTGGATGACAGAACGAAAATCCCCAAAAATAAAAGTATAATTTGACGCATAAATTTGATCATTACTTCCAACTTTAACATAAGCTTTGTATCCTTAAAGTAACACATAAAAATATAACTAAAATCTATTTCTAATAATTATGAGCAATAATAATCCTTATGAAGATATGACCGATGAGGTTTTTAATGAACCCATTGAGGAAGTTGAAGATCATGACAGTTACCAACAATCATTTGATCAGCCTGATGAAGAGGAAAAACAAATGGCCATGTTTACTCACCTGATAGCACTGGTAGGTTATGTGATTCCTTTTGGCCATATCGTGGGACCTCTGATTTTATGGTCAATGAAAAAAGATCAAATGCCAATGGTAGACAAGCATGGAAAAGCTTCGATAAATTTTCAGATCTCCGTAACGCTGTATATGATCATTTCAGGTATTTTATCTATCATTCTGATTGGGATTCCATTCCTGATTGGATTTGCTATCCTGCAGTTGGTAGGTATTATCATTGCAACCATTAAAACCAGCAATGGGGAGGAATATAAATACCCTCTGACGATAGAGTTTATTAAATAAATTTATTCTGTTAACTACATTTGAGGATGCTATTGTAAGGTAGCATCCTTTTTTTGTACTAAAAATTGGCCAAACCAGCTGAACTTTTCGATCATCCATTCTGTAAATAATACACATTTCCCTACAAATATCCCCGATTTCTGCGCGTTTAAACAATCCGGGCATTTTTTTTGTACCAAACCTTTTGAAATCTAACACCGTATATAGCGTGTTTTCTTTGACTTATTGGATTATCGAGTTTTTCGGTTATAAATCGTTTAAAAACGACAATTTACCCCGAATAGAATCAAGCCTCAAATATTTAAGGATAATCTATTCACAATCAACAACTTACATACAAAAATCAGAGACTAAAACCTTCAAAAAGGTAATATTTTAGTCCATAAAATAACCTTTTACGCATTGAAACACGCAGTTTGTCAGTCAATTTCGCGTGTTTACTCACTTCAATGTCAGAGGTATAGAAAATATCTCTACTTTGCATGCGTAAATGATACATAAAAATTTATTTACTTTGTGCGCCCTTATGGGCCCGGCCTTAAAGGCCTGACTCTTCTGGAGTCTCGTTCTTTTATTTCAACTTTTTGAGATTTAAGTACTTTATTATGAAAAATTACTTGATGAGTGTCACGGTGCTAGTCATCGGTTCATTCTTCATGTTTACTGAAACTGAGAATCTCGACTCTAATTTCTCAACAGCCACGAAGACCAATATTACCCTTGCTGGAGTACAAGAGCCTGTCAAATCAATGAAGATTCAGCAGGCGCATCTAAGGACGATAGATCCTTTTGAAATTGAAATTGTACCCACAAGTCGCCCGATTCCGAGAGGAATTCCGTTAAGCAGCACTTTTGGAATGAGAAAACACCCCATTTTAGGTGTAGATAAAATGCACACAGGGGTTGATTTTCCAGCCAAAAACGGAACGCCGGTATTAGCTACGGCAACCGGTCGGGTCGGAAAGCTGGTAAACGATTCAGACGATAGCTCCTACGGAAAACATATAAAACTGGAGCACGACGAAGAGTACGTTACTCTATACGCTCACCTTTCCGGAATCGTGGTAAAATTGGGACAAATCGTTGAGGAGGGAGATACTATAGGCTTTGTAGGAAACACAGGTCGTAGTACAAATCCTCACTTACATTATGAAGTCATCAGAGATGGTGTACATTTAGATCCTGAAGACTTCTTCTAAATTTACAGTACAAAACTTTGCAAAGCTGGTCTTACTTAAAAGGCCAGCTTTTTTTGTTTTGGGGCGTTGGAGGAAGCCCAAAAGATATCACAGAAATTCAATTGCCAAGAGGTTAGATCCGTGGGATCTGTTCAATCTGCGGGAGGTAATAAGTGTAACTAAAAATGTACCGTAGGAAAATTTCACAGAGAATTGAAATGAGGATAACAAAAAACTCCACTTGAACAGGATTATTACCTTTCAAGTGGAGTTCTCTATATTTTCGACTATTTCTTAAACGGTTCTGATTGTAGAAAATAAAAGAAGCGTTTATGTTTCTTAATACTGCTCCAACACTACAAAAAACGGCACATTCAAGCTCCCCCGGTTGTGATGTTTATCCCGGGCATAAATAAACAATCTATAGTCTCCGGGATATTCTGGGGCCTGAAAACGCACAGTTTTGTCATGAGCTTCCAGAATCAGTTCCGGGAAGGACTGCGGGCGCCACTCTTTGTCTCCACCAAATGTAGACCGGTAGTCTCCTTCTTTAAACACAGCCCATTCCAGCATGATAGAATCATCTTCGGGATCTTTGACATACGCTTCTGCTTCATAGATTTCCCCGGAATTCAGGTGGATATTCTCCTTGGCAACTTTGCCATTCAGAAGAATACCTTCTACTTGTGGTGAGCGATTCTGTTTGTATTCTCCGGTCCAGATTCTTGATAATTCATCCGCGACTGGTGTTTTCTCGCCATACTCTGAGAAAAGGCTATACCAGGTATGAGTACGTTCCTGTTTCTGCCCCCAGAAGAAAGCATAAGCTCCCAGGCTTTTGGGATCGGGCTTGATCAGCGTATCGTAAATATAAGTCAAGTGAGCAGCCTTTCGGGTATCATCCCACTCGATGGGCACATTCCACTGGTTTGCCGGTGCTTGCCAGGTCCCCATGGGGCCCATTTCTCCAAACACATAAGGCCCCTGCCAACCATATAGACTGGTATAGATTGTTGAAGAAGGAGTTAAGGTAAAGCGGAAAGAATTTATATTCAGAATATCGATACTGGGGCAAAACCACCTGGCCAGAATCATGTCCTGCCAAACCATAGGGATAGCCGTACTGGTAGGATGATCAGGATCTGTTTCATGAATCATCTCAGCAATGGAATTGATCACTTTCCAAACCTCAAAGTCTTCTCCATAGAACAGGTTCAATTCATTCCCGATATTCCAGATTAAAATAGAAGGATGATCTTTCAGCTTGTTCACTGTTTCTTTTAACTCAGCAATCAAACTATCAACCTTTTCTGGATCATCATAGTCAAATCCTGTTCTCATCGGTGGAAGATCCAGATCTACCATGACCGAAATTCCCAGTGTGTCTGCTACCTGAACCAGAGAATCAATATGATAATAACGATACAGGCGAATCGAATTTCCTCCCAGGTTTTTCAACCTTTCCAACGAACCATCACCAGCGGCTCCATGAATATAAAAAGGCTCTCCATCTTTAAGGAGTTGATAACCCTGATCCGTTTTCACCAGTCGCACCCTGGCATTCTCAGGAGAATGGATCTGATAATCAGGATTGATGACATAGATAACAATTAAAGCAAGCAGTAAGACCAAAAGGATTCCAGCGCTAATTTTAAGCAAACCGAAAATCAACTTTTTTGGATTCATCATAATTCGTCTTCTGGCTTAATTATTTTTTCTGGGAACAATCGGGGTAGAAGCAGTGACGACATTTCCTTCTTCATCACTAATGTGAACATAAATCCGGTAATCTGAGTCTTCCCCGGGTAGCTCAATCAGTGCAGCTCGTCCCCGGTCCTGTAAGTTTACACTACCCACCCGTTCCAACATCGTCTCCCTGCAAATATACCATTCGTAATGTAAATCCCGGCGTTTATAATCCTTGGTTACCACCTTACTAAGGCGATAATTAGAGACTTCCCACGGTGGAATAATATAAGCATCTGCGATAGGGAAAGGTACTTTTTCACCCGTCCAGGCTTCTTTTAGGGCATAATACCCCGGTTTAATTCGGTTATTTATGTCTGTAATTCCAAACCAGGTTGCAGTACCTTCGAATCGATCCCGCCAGCAAAAAGCCACTCCCCCCAGGTTTTTGCCTTCATAAGGGGAAATATAATTTTGCCAGTTGTCAATATATTCTCTGGCTTTCTGATAGGATGAAGATTCTACCAGTTGTTCTCTTCCGTCAGTAACTGTGTATTCAGGTGCCCAATATCCCGCTGGTCCAAATTCTGATACCAGGTAAGGCTGATTGGGATAATAACGGCTGGCAATAGAATCTAATGTACTGATTCGGGGAGTATAATAACTATTAATACTAATGAAGTCCAGACCAGGTACCTTGCTATGAAAGGAAGTCAATCCTACCTGAAGGTCTTCACTATGCTCCAGGGCAGAGAAAATCAGGTGGTCAGGATCAATTTTTTTAATATCCTTTGCCAAATCCTCCAACATATTCAAATAAGCCTTTCTTACCCTTGGCAGATAACTAGGTCTGAAGTGGTGTTTTAATAAACCCCAGGTTTCGTTGCCCAATCCCCATGCGAGGATGGTAGTTTCTCCCCGCATAGACTCAATTCGATGCAGCACCCGCTTTTTGGTATCGTTGACCCTGGCAGTATCAGCATAGTAGTCGATTTCGGGATCAAAATAAAATCCATACAATACCTTTAAATCATTCTCTCTGGCTACATTCAGAATATTATAGTCATAAAAAGTGGGTTTATATCTTCGCACCACATTTGCTCCCATATCAGCCATACGTTTGAAGTCTGTTTCCAATTGTTTTCTGACTAATGGAGAATAAGCATCTCGCCAATCATGCCCGGGATTATAGGTAATTCCTTTAATATAGAAAGGTTTACCATCAACCTGAAGATAATATTCATTTCCCTCCTTTTCTAAAATAACCTGACCAGGTTTTGGCATTTTTTGATGTACAGGGCTAATCAGGGAAGGATCAATTATTGCTCCATTGGCTAATAATGAGGGATTCTTCTTTTTTTCCGGTATAAAAGGGGGTGGAGAAAAAGCGCGAAACTTATTCATTTCACGGGTAAGTGCCTGCCATTGCGCTGCAAAGTCTCCATTTTCCAATTCATTATCCAATACCCAACCCTGAATTTCCGGGAACGAATCTCTCATTAATACTCCCAACTCACGCGAACACGCATGAAGATCCTGACATTTTCCCTCTGACTGGTCAAAAACCAGGGTAGGAAAAGGGGAAAAAATATCACTGAATGCACCATAAGCCCGAGCGAATTCATCTTTATGGAATTCTCCTCTGTAAGGAATTCCTACCCAGTCTACATATTCAGATCCCGGGTAAAAGAAATTTGTGCTTTCTATCGAATAAGGAGTCCAGACCCAAACGACATTGGCTACTCCTAAATCCGCAAAGGTATGGAAAACGTGTTTCCAGGCGTTTTGATACGCAAAGGTATATTCACCCGACGGCAACGCGTAAGGTTTTTCCGGATTTCCTACTTCCGGAGCAAAATTGACAAATACCGTTTGATCAAAATGTTGAAAACTTCTGGCCACTTCATTCAAATACTTATCGTATTCTCCGGAAGCTATTGCTTCAAAAGGATTCTTCTCTACTCTGTTGGTATCCGGAAGCCAATTGATCAATACCTGACTTCTGGAATCGGCAATTGCCAATCTTTGCATTAAATCGATTGTCTGATTCAAAGCCAGGGTATCCTGCCATTTTACAGTGGACATTAATAAGTCTGCACGATTGGCCTTATAAGGCTGACTTTTTCTTTTTTCACTTAAAGGCACTCCCAAATAAAATCCTTCTGAAGGTTTTTCGATCTGTGGTTTGAGCTCGGCCAGTTTTAACCCACGGTAGCGGTTTTTCCAGGCATAACTTCCCGCAATGATGATGAATAGCGTAATACCGATTACAGCAACATTCCGCAGAGGACTAAAGATCCCCCGATGTTTGAAGTTATAAAAACCATCCCTTAACCAATGCATAAATTTGCCACGGGCACGGATAAACCGTGAGATACGATGCAATAATTTTTGTTGGCCCATCATCACAGTGAAACCAAGAATCATCATATTGGTCATCGCAAACCCGGCCATCATAACACTATATGGGCTCCAGTCATAGCTCAATCCATATAATATTGCCGCTAAAGAGATGACCACCGCCAATATATTTGGAATAGACAGGCTCCACGCGTTTTGAGCTTTATCCTGTTTAGGAGTAGGAATATAGGGGATATTGATTCGCAAAAGGGTACATACAAATCCCACTACATGGACCCACCATGTACCTGTTAGTAATATTCCTCCAATCATGTGAAACCCTCGTTCCTGCTGCTCCAATACCCAGTTTTGAGCATATTGCCGGATTAATAATGTGGTTATGATCAGGGGAGTCGCATATAAAAGAAGGTCAAAAAGATTAACGATAATAGGAGATTCCGCCAGGAATAAAGCGAAAATAGGAATCAGTAAATCCATCAGGACAACGAGTCCGAACATAAAATGCAGCGGAATACTCAAATAATGAATTCTTTGTCTCCAGGTCAGGGATTTAAATATCCTGGGGATTACAAAAAACAATAATTCCAGTGATCCCCGGGACCATTTTAATTGTTGCTTGTAGTAAGAAGCCATTGTACCAGGGACTTCTCCTCTTGTCAAAGCGACAGGTACATAGACGGACTCCCACCCCTTTGAATGGAGGAGCATAGAAGTATGCATATCTTCTGAAAGCCCTGGTGCATGTCCACCAATTGAATCCAGAGCAGCACGTCTGAAGGCACAATTGGCCCCAATTGCCTGTACTGTCCCATAAGAATTCATTGACATCATCATTGGGCCATAAAAATGGTAAGTCTGCTCGGAGGCACCACGAGATACCATACTCTCCCTGCGGTTATGATATGCCTGAATACACTGGACAAACCCTACCTTTTCCTCATCAAAATAAGGTAAGACTTCATGGAGGAAAAGAGGATGAGGAATATGGTCAGGGTCAAGAATGACACTAATCTCTCCGGTTGCGATATTGTCTAGCGCATAATTGATATTTCCAGCCTTTGCATTGGTTTTATTGGTTCCACGATACACATGAATAACCCCCAAATCTTCACAGATTTTTTTAAGAACCGGATCATTTCCTTCATCACATAAATAATTCGTATGGGGGTATTCAACCTTAACCATTGCCTCCAGTGTCTTCCGGATCATGTCTATGGGTTCTCCTGGACAGGCCGTCGTTAACATGTCTACTGACCATTCACGGGTAATTTCCTTTGGGGGAGGCACACTAATTCCACCGTAGTGGTACCATTCATGCAGCGTTTTAAGAAACCTAAAACCAATGCTAATACTTAGAAGTATGTAAAGGGGTAAATATCCTATATGGCTGGGATCGAAAAACCATATAGAAAAAATTAAAAGTTCGATCAAACCAATGGTGATTAATACACGCATGGTTATTTTTTCTCGTCGGCAGGGCTCTGGTATAGATATTAAATCTTCGTAGTTTTTTTCCCCTTTTTCGGGGGATTTTGATCTAACCATTCATTCAATTCCTAAAAGATAATTTATTCTCAGCAAACCTCAGGCAAGTTAATATTGACTTAACATAAAATATACAATAAATACTTTAACTGTAAAAATTAGATCACCAATTGTAAGAATGATGACGGGATAAGCATTCTCCCCATTTTTAAATAATTGCTCAAGCCAAAATATTTATATTCCCTTAACCTGATTGACCTATCACCAATCAAATCCTATGCCTTTTCCGAAAGGAAATAGAGGATATTACCTGAAA
Source organism: Bacteroidota bacterium (assembly GCA_020438265.1). Taxonomy (GTDB): domain Bacteria; phylum Bacteroidota; class Bacteroidia; order J057; family J057; genus JAGQVA01. The sequence continues at coordinate 45,991 of JAGQVA010000001.1, read as the reverse complement.
AACATTTGAATATAAAAAGAAAATCGGTGAAGATTTGCATCTATACCGATTCGTCAAATTCGCTATTTATATTGAGTTGTCTCTGAAATTGATCCTGAAACAATCGTATTTTAATTGGTAATCATCTGTTTATAGTCAGTCAGTTGTCATGGACATACTTGTAAGACTTGTAATTGGAATCATCCCGCCAGTAATCGTAACAAGCCTTCCGCAATTTGGCTTCAAAATCAGGGTCTGACTTTAAATCCTGCCAGTCTCCCAATCCCAATTCTTCACAATACTTATAAAATTCGTCGGTTTGTTTTCCTCTTTTTCCTTTGGTAAGCACCAGAGAACTTAGCAGAGGCCTTCCACTTTCATATTCAAACGAAGAGATTTCCTGCAACATACTGGCAATAAGCAATCTGTCCTTTTTGGTCTTCATATTTAGTTGAAGCTGGAATTCGTCGCTGAGTGCCTGATAAGAAATTTTTGCGCCTTTTATTCTGGCTAAATCTACAAGTTTTCGTCTCATTTTATAATCCATACTATTAATAACGGGAAAAAAAGCACGCAGGTTGCATCTACATTTAACACAAAACAGACAAAAACCTTTAATAATTATTACAAAAACGGCAAAATCAAATCGGGAAATTCAGGCTGACGTTTTCATTGCTTACAACCGGCAAAAATGACAAAATCGTATCTTTTGCAATAAAATCTTACATCATCCTCTCACCCTGAATCTATATCATTTGCATAAAATCCACAAAGTTAGTTTTATCAATAGATTATTAATCCTGGGAATAAACCATGATTCATAAATTATCTTAAAAGAATATAAACATTTACTAATCAAATGTTTAACTTAAAAACAATTCTTGCTATTAAAATTACGAATCCTTGAAATGGAAAAAACTGGCGTTGATTTTGATAAGAATAAAATGAATCGGAAAATAACCGTTCATCCCGAAAGTATTACCATTCGTTCAGAGTTATAGAGATAGACAGGTAAGAAATAGTAGATTGAACGTATATACATTTTTTTCGGAATGCCGTTTATTGGTTTGATAATTTAATTAAGGCATGTACTATATAAGAAAAAACGCAGGGATGTGGGCAATCCACAACAATTTTAATGGAAAAAGAAGAGCCCTAAACGAAACGGAAGTTCAGCTTATTCTGAATGAGTTTCCCAACCTGAAAAACCACCTGGCAACCAGCCAGGCAGTTACCTTTTTTCGCAACAAAATCAAATCTATTCCAGATCTTCCTTAAGCAGTGCTATTGGCTGTTAGCTTTTGGCTATTGGCAAATGAATCCAGCCCAAAGGTCAAAGGCTAAAAGCCAATAGTCAAAAGCTCATGGCTAAATCCCAAATTCTTCCTAAAATCTTTGAAATTCTCATGTAATTGATGAATATTTAGGTTTTAGAACTATATTTAGGCATGAAAATAAGCATCAAACAACCAGTAGCCTTGCACGAAGCGGGTGGGAAGGAAGTGAATGAGGATTTTATTTTTCCTCTTCAGGGACAAGCCAACGTAGAAGAAAAACTATTTATTATTGCAGATGGAGAAGGAGGGCCTAATGCAGGGGAAGTTGCCTCAAAATTAGTAGCTCTTAGTTTTGCAAAATTTTTTGCCAGCACTCCCCCTTCAGGAAATATTAATCTGGATTATCTCAAAAAAGCGCTTTCTACCTCAGAACAAGCCATTTCAGCATATAAAGAAGCTCATCCTGAGAGTTCGGAAATGGCAACAACTCTTTCTTTGGTACATTTTGGAGAAAATCAGGTTACTCTCGCCTGGGTTGGAAACAGTTATATATTCCATTACGAAAGTGTAACCAAATCCTTAAAATCCTATCACGGTAATAACGATATTCTGATCCGGGGAAGCGAAACTCCTGCGAATCTGAATATGCATGCAATTCCGGTTGATACCATTCGCCCGGCAGATTATTTCTTTCTTGCAACGGATGGCATCCTCGAACAAGTGGATCAGAATACACTGGAAACAATTTTTATTAATGATCAAAATCCGGAACCGAAACTACTGGTTAATGAAATCCACAACCTTAGTCAAAGTTTCACCCAGGATAATTACAGTTGTTATCTTATCCAAATTAAGAATGTCGGTTCTCCTACTGGAGGGGCTGCAACCGCAGGAACGATAAATCCCAATATCAACGAAGCTGACGATTCTGAAGAGGATACAGATGATGACCGTGGGCCAAAAATGTTGAAAAACCTGGTTTATGGCGCTTTTGTGCTCATCATTTTGTGTTTGATTGCATTTGCATGGTGGACAGCTACCCGCCCAAGTCTTTATGATAACCTCATGGCCAGAGGGGATCAAAACCTTGAGATGAAAAAATATCGACTTGCTATCTCCCAATTCGATAGCGCATTCGTAGCAACAGATGATCAACAAAAAAAGGAAATTGCCAATAAAAGAAAAACAGAGACTATTGCAAGAAGAGATCAGTCATTTGATGAAGACGAACCTATCGAACTACTGATTGAAACTGCCGAATTTTATTATGAAAAAGGCAATGATTATTATGATCGTGGAAATTTCAGGGATGCAATTCGCAACTACCGCCGGGCAGAGAGAGTCAAGGAAAGAGATGGAGATAAACTACCGGAAATCCCTCAGGATCGCATCGCAACTGCCTATATTCACCTGGGAGATCAGATGTATGAAGGAGAAAGTCAGGATTGTAACCTCGCAGTAAATTTATATAATAAAGCCTTTAAGATTCTGGAAAGCCCTGAAATAACACTCGCAGATAAAGAACAGTTTGATCGGGCTCAAACCAGAAAAAATGAATGTACCGAACTGCTGAGTAAAGCTATGGAAGAAAAGACGGAGGGAGAAAAAACGACGTTGGCAACAGAAAATGAAGATCCAAAAAAGTCAGAAAGCACTACCTCTCCAACAGAGAACCAAATAGCCCAAAATACTGATAATACAAACAAAAGGGAAGCGAATACAGACAACACGACAACAACAAAAACCAGATCTCTGAATGAAACAAAAACCGAGACAGCCTCTCAGCCTGAGGCTACTCGCAGAACAGGTTTGACTCAACCGACACAAAGCCCTGAAAAAGCAGCAGAACTGGAGAAATACCTCGCTACAGGTAAAAGATTGTTTGTCAAAGCCAGGAGCAGTGAATCGGGATACGAATACAGAACAAGTGCAGACAACCTTGAAAATGCCATGCCTAACCTCGATGGCCCGGGAGCTTATATGCTTGCCTTTATGTATCATTCAGGCCTGGGAGTAGATAAAGATGAAACAAAAGCGCTTAAATATGCTCAGATTTCTGCTTTAAAAGGTTGGGCTGCGGGTCAGTATTTATATGGGCATATTTTGTTGCTGAGACAATATCCCCGTGATTCCGTAACAGCTATTCAGTCTCTGACCAAAGCTGCGGATCAAAACTATCTTGATGCTATAAATCGCCTTAGCGAATTAAATCAATAAACCTGATTACTACTACTATAACAGACTGATGAGTAATTCTTCAGGAAATTTTCTAAAAATTCTATGGAAAAAGGTCCTGGCCAGAGTACTGGCGGGCCTTTTTCTCATATTAATTATCCTTACTCGTCTGGGAAGTTTCGTCAATGAATATAGTGGAAGGTTTATTGCCTGGCTTACTTCCATATTAGTACTCATTATGTGTTACGATGTATTTATGCGGTATATCTTCAAAAATACGAGCGTATGGATAGTCGAACTTGAATGGCATTTATTTGCATTGATTTTCTTAATTGGAGCCGCTTATACCCTCAAACATGATGCTCATGTAAGGGTGGATGTTTTCTACGCGAAATTTTCCCCAAAGACCCAGGCGATCATCAATTTTACAGGATCAATTGTGTTTCTGATTCCCCTTTGCCTGATTATCATAAAAACCTCCTATGATTTTACATATAATTCCTACCTGATCAATGAATCTTCCGCAGACCCTGGAGGCCTGCCTGCAAGATATATCATTAAAGGGGCCATAACTCTGGGTTTTGTCCTTCTTTTGATCCAGGCGATAGGAGAAGCAACAAGGTCATTTGTAAATATAATAGGTCTGGATCGAATGCAGGGTTTTATGGGCCGAAATCTGCCTGTCATTTATAAGCTAAAAATCCCAAATTAATCCCCTATGGCTGAAGCTTTACCATTTATTTTATTCGGACTGGTATTTCTCCTGTTATTAATGGGATATCCGGTTGCCATCACCCTGGGAGGCGTATCGGCTATATTTGGCGTAATCTTTTTAGGTGCGGACTTTTTTAGTCTTTTGCCTCTGAGGATTATGGGTACGATGAATAATTTTGTGCTGCTGGCAGTTCCTCTTTTCGTGTATATGGGAATTATGCTGGAAAAATCGGGCCTTGCCGAAGGCATGTTGGAAACGATGGCCTTACTTTTTGGCCGATTCAGGGGAGGATTAGCGATTTCGGTAATTATCGTTGGCGCTATGCTCGCCGCTTCTACTGGTATTGTAGGTGCAACAGTTATTACCATGGGATTAATCAGTTTACCGACCATGCTTAAAAGAGGCTACAGCCCTGAACTCGCCACTGGTACAATTGCTTCTTCCGGAACGTTGGGGCAGATTATTCCACCTTCGGTAGTCCTGGTCTTACTTGGCAGCGTTCTTAATATTTCGGTAGGTGATTTATTTACAGCCGCCTTAATTCCTGGTATTCTTCTGGTTGGGTGTTATATTCTTTTCATCATTTTAATGGCCATTTTTCGACCATCAGCAACTCCGGCTATCCCAAATGAAGAACTTGAAGCTTTCAGAAAATCCTCCACAAAGGAAATAATCAAAAAACTGTTTATTGCTTTTATTCTGCCGTTTGCCCTGATCGTTGCGGTTTTAGGGTCAATATTTGCAGGTATTGCTTCACCCACTGAAGCAGCCGCAGTAGGTGCTCTGGGAGCTACCATCCTCACCATTATAGCAGTCGGACAAAAAAAAGACGGACTAAAGTTGAAACTATTCCAGGATGTAATGGAAGAAACAACCAAGATTACAAGTATGGTGTTTCTTATCCTGATTGGGGCAACCACGTTTGCCCTGGTTTTCAGAGGGCTGGAAGGACATATTTATCTCACTCAATGGATCGAAAACTCCTCTCTATCGCCTGGAAGTTTTCTCCTTTTAGTGATGGTAGCAGTTTTTATTGCCGGTTTTTTTATTGATTTCATCGAAATTATTTTCATTATCGTGCCGGTAGTTGAACCAATCTTCCGTTCATTTGCCGTTGCCGGTGAAGGTATCTTTTCCTCCCCTGCATTAGTGGACGTATCCAATGGTGGCCTGATATGGATAGGAATCCTTTTAGCACTCAATCTTCAGACTTCCTTTCTGTCTCCCCCATTTGGTTTTGCACTGTTTTACCTCAAAGGAGTCGCGCCTAAAGAAGTGACAACCCAACATCTTTATCGGGGAATCATTCCATTTATTATTATCCAAATTATCTTTTTAATTCTTGTGATTATTTTTCCCGAAATCGTCACCTATCTGCTTCGGATAGATTCTTTGTAGGACTCAATTATTGGTTTATTCTCCTGAATTTGGAAGTAGAAAATTCTTTTTTCTTTTATCTTTGCAGCCATGTCAAACAGCTTTGGAAATTTATTTCGAATAACCAGTTTTGGTGAATCCCACGGCGCAGGGATTGGTGTGGTCATTGATGGTTGCCCGGCCGGGGTTAATTTAGACTTTGATTTTATTCAATCTGAATTGAATCGAAGAAAACCTGGTCAAAGTAGAATTACCACACAGAGAAAAGAAGCTGATGAGTTTGAAGTATACTCAGGGCTTGTGAATCAGGTTACTACTGGTGCTCCGTTAGGCTTTTTTGTCCCCAACCAGAATGTTCGTTCCGGGGATTATGATCATTTGATTTCAGCTTTCAGGCCCAGTCATGCCGATTATACTTATTATAAAAAATATGGGATCAGAGACCATCGGGGAGGGGGAAGATCCTCTGCACGTGAAACGATTGCCAGAGTAATTGGAGGAGCTATTGCCAAATTATTTCTCTCTCAGGTATCCAATATTCAAATCAATGCCTGGGTTCAGAGCATTCATCAGATTTCTCTTGAGGAAGACCCCGCTGATTTTTCTCTTCATACGGAATATGAACACGCTGTAAAATGCCCTCATCCGGAAGTGGCTGAAAAAATGTTCCACTTCATTGACAAGATCCGCAAAGAAGGTGATTCGGTGGGAGGAGTAGTCAAATGCAGGGTAAGCGGGATGGTCCCCGGATTAGGAGAACCGTTGTATGCCAAACTTCCAGCGGAATTGAGTACCGCTATGCTTAGCATTAATGCTGTCAAAGGTTTTGAAATTGGTTCGGGTTTTAGTGGAACGCTCTTGAAAGGTTCTGAGCACAATGATGTTTTTTATAATGACGAGGGAAAAATCAGAACCAAAACCAATCATTCCGGAGGCGTACAGGGAGGAATCAGCAATGGAGAAGACCTTGTTTTTCGGGTAGCATTTAAACCTACCTCGACCATTATGCGGGACCAGCAAAGTGTAGATACCGAGGGAAATCAGGTTACCTTGTCGGGCAAAGGTCGACATGATCCCTGTGTGGTTCCCAGAGCCGTTCCCATTGTAGAAGCAATGGCAGCGATCGTTCTGGCTGACCAGCTCATGCAGTATCAGGCCAGGCAATTTGATGGGTTAAAAGGGGAAAAATAGCCCGATTACGCAAATTTTGCGTTTAAAAATAACAAAACAACCCGAATCTGGCTTTTTTTCGTAAGACTTGTGTATTAATTTTGCGTAATTATTTTCCAGACTAATTATGAGTGAAACGAGAAACCGAAATTTTATTCGCCTTGGGATTGTTGCCGGAATCATCTTGATGGCAATCCTGATTGGCTATCTGACTGGAAACCTGTCCCTGGTCCTCGATATATTGGGAGCAATTGGTCTGGTTTTAATTGGTATTACCATTCTGGTTACGATACATGAATTAGGACATTTCCTTACAGCCAAGGCCTTTGGAATGCGGGTAGAGACCTTCTCTATAGGTTTTCCACCCAAAATATTTGGCTTCAAAAAAGGTGATACCGAATATCAAATTGGAGCAACCCCTCTGGGGGGATATGTAAAGATCACAGGGATTATCGACGAATCGCTCGATACCCAACATCTGAATGAAGAACCCAAACCTTACGAATTCCGCGCAAAACCTGTCTGGCAGCGGTTGATTGTTATGACTGGTGGAGTGATTATGAATATCATCCTGGGTATTGTGGTTTTTTCCATGTTGAAATATACTTATGGAGATTTCTTTCTGCCCATGTCAGAAGTCAGGAATGGGATAAAAGTTGCAGAGCCTTATTACGCTGCGAATAAAGACGGAGATTCGGTTTATGTACAATCTCTTGGGTATTTTTTGGGATTCCGCACTGGCGACGAACTTGTTTCCTATAAAGGCCAAACCTTTGAAAATTTTGACGATTATATCAATCAAAAAAATCTGCTTGAAGATGATGCCTATTATGAGGTAAAAAGGAATGGGGAAACTGTAAAAATTGAGATTCCAGGGAATGTCCAGAATTATTTTAGCAGTGATACGATTGGAAGCACGCTTTTTGGCCCGGCATTTCCTCCCATTGTTCATGTAGAAGAAACCATGGACACTGACGGAGATCCTAAAACTCCGGCAATCGCTTCTCCCGCTTATACATCAGGCCTGCGCACCGGAGACAAAATCGTGATGATGGATAGCGTCGAGATTAACCGGTTTTCAGATATTGGAAAAATTACACGTGGCAAACAAAGCCAGTTAGTTCCGGTAGTAGTAGAAAGAAATGGGGAGAAGATAAGCTTTGAAGTACAGATCTCTCCGGAAGGTTATCTGGGGGTATATGCAACAAGTCTTACAGAGACATTCAAGTTTGACACACTTTCCTATGGATTCTTTGAATCTTTCAAACCAGGGACCAAAGAAGCATTTACTTTCCTTTTCGCCAACGTTCAGGGTATTGCTAACCTGAGTAGAGAAGGCGTAGATGCAGGAAAATCGGTTATGGGGCCTATTCAAATTGCGTCTGTTTACCTGAAAGCATTCAAGGAGGGAGGAGTGAGAAAGTTCATGGAACTGACCGCCATGCTATCAATGATCCTGGCTTTTGTAAATATCCTGCCGATCCCGGCACTGGATGGTGGACATGTTGTATTTCTGCTGATTGAAGCAATTACCCGCAAAGAACCTTCTGCGAAAATCAGAATCATCTCACAACAAATCGGAATGGTATTTATCCTGAGTTTGATGTTGTTGATTCTTTTTAATGACTTTTTCAGACTCGTTAATTAATTCAAAAAAACAGTCCTGAAAATCAACACAGAGACACTGAGACACGGAGGTAAGTATCTGATTATCAATTCTGCTCCATCTCCGTGTCTCTGTGTTTTATATTAAAATCGACCTTTTGAAGACAGCCTTCATTTTTAGGGTAAAAATTACAAGAGCAATTATTTCGCATTTTTCCTCCCATCATATTTTTATAAATTCGGCCCTGTTACATTTATATCAATTCATGGCTCAAATATTCGTCAAAATTGGAGGTTCTCTCCTTAGTACGTTCCTGTTTATCTCCTGCTTATTTGGTCAGGCAAACATCCAGCTCCATACTGATGCGCCTTTTCAGTACAGAAACTCTTATCAAAGATTTTTTCCTCTTCGGAATACAGGGCCCGATACCCTTTCATTTTCGGCCTCACAGCCATTTATGGATGACTTTGCATATATGGGAATCACCCCCGACACCAATAAATGGTATGTTCCGCAGACTGATTTGCTGACACCCGTCATTACCAAAGGTATGGCGATCAATCCTCCTTCCAGAGGGGTGGCTACGTTTGACGGAGCTAATCGACTGGGACGCCCCTATAACGACGCAGCTTTGACTTCAGGGCCTGCGGATCGCCTGACCTCTCATTTTATCGATCTCAGTAATTTTGATGCATCAGACCAGATAAAATTGTCATTCTTCCTCCAGCCAAAAGGACAGGGAGAAGTGCCAGAATCCAATGATTCTTTTTTTGTTTTTTTCAGGACTCCTCTCCCCTCCCCTATGGATTTTCAAAAAGTGCTGGCAGTTGGTGGCGGAAAATCAGGAGGATTTCAATCTTACATCATTTCCATTGACCAACCAGAATATTTTCATACCCAATTCCAAATCATTTTTGAATCCAATGGCTCCCTGAATGGTTATCTGGATCACTGGCATCTGGATTATGTGTATATGGCTCCCAACCGCGCCAACAACGATACCACGTTTGACGACCGCTCGGCGATTTCCCTATTAAATTCTCCTCTACATCCATATACCGCTATTCCGGTTCAGCATTTTAATGCTCTGGGCAATATTATGAAGCCTTTCGAGGTAGAATTAGGCAATTTGAAAAACGGATCCGCTTCGGTTCCGGTAACACTAAAAATCACCGACCCCATTGGAGGCATCAATTTTAATTCTCCATTCCAGCAACAAACAACGGTAAATTTTAGCGCTTATGGCTCCAAAATCGAAGGATTTAATGCCTTTGCCAATCAAAATATCAATCAAATTGCTGCTATTGAATTTTCGGTTTCAATCCCTTCCAACCATGATCAGTTTGTTATCAATAATACTTTTACAGAAACCTTTGGGATAGACTCTGTATTTGCTTACGATGACGGAGAAGCAGACCGATCTTTTGGGATTAATCGTTCACTTGGATTTGGAGTAGAATATAACCTCCCTAAACCTGATTCTCTGGTTGCAGTATGGATAAGTTTTGTGCCTACAGTAAACTTTAATCCCGTTTCCAATCAGGTTACTTACATGGACGATCATGCTTTCAGGCTGGTAGTATATAAAAATCCACACCCTGATTCCCTCATTCTTCAGCAGCTAGGAGGGGTTAAGGTAAGGTATGGCGACAAACCAGATCACTTTGAGCGGTATGCATTGAGCAGTCCTTTACCTGTTCCCCAGACATTTTGGGTAGGTATTCAGCAAGTCAATTCTCTTCCTATTGGAGTGGGGTTTGATGAGAATTATGATAATAGCAGCAAAACCTATTGGGATTCCTCAGGTTATTGGATAAATATCAATCTCAAGGGAAGCCTGATGATCAGACCTGAAATGTATAATACAGCATCTCTGCCAGCCAGTTTGGAAGATAAAATCCTCTTCCAGCCAGGTGTCAGTATTTATCCTAATCCCGTGATTCAACCACAGGTAACTGTTCATTTCAAAATAGAACAGACCCCGATACGCTACCAGGCAACCTTAATGGATATTAACGGCCAGGAAATTCTGCGAATCAATCCACAAAGAGTAACCAGTCCAAAATCTACTTTTCATCTCCCCGATAACATAAAACCAGGGGTATATATTTGGATTCACGAGATGGAATCACATACAGGAGAAAAACATATCTTCTCAGAAAAAATTTTCATTAATCAACAATAATCGAACATGAAACTGGATGTTCTCGTTTTTGGTGCCCACCCTGACGATGCCGAGATTGGCTGTGGAGGTACCATTGCCAAATTGGTATCAGAAGGGAAAAAAGTTGGAATCATTGATATGACCCGGGGAGAGCTCGGTTCAAGAGGTTCTGCGGATCTAAGAGATATTGAAGCCCAAAACGCAGCGAAAATCCTTGGAGTTGAAATTCGGGAAAACCTGCGTTTCAGAGATGGGTTCTTTGTTCAGGATGAGACACATCAATTAGATATCATCAGGAAAGTAAGAAAATATCAGCCGGATGTCATCCTGGCGAATGCTCCCAGCGATCGTCATCCCGACCACGGACGGGCATCGAAGCTGGTCAGAGATGCTGTTTTTCTAAGTGGCTTGAGAAAAATTGAAACAGAATTTGAAGGTAAATCACAAAAAGAATGGAGACCCTCAAAATTATTTTTTTACATACAGGACTATTCACTCCAGCCAGATTTTGTGGTTGATATCTCTTCCTGGGTAGAAGTCAAAACCAGCGCTCTGGCGGCTTTTTCTTCACAGTTTTACGATCCTGGCAGCGATGAGCCTATCACTTATATTTCTACCAGAGATTTCTGGGATTTTCTTGATGCAAGAGCCAGAAATATGGGACATATAATTGGGGCTACTCATGGAGAAGGTTTTATTTCTGAAACTCCCTTAAAGATACATTCACCTTTAGATTTGATTTAAAATATACTGATCATTGCTTCGTTACATATCCAAAGCAACTAAATATACAGTTTTGCCATGCAAAATTGTAAAAAACAACATCATAAAAATTACAGACGCTCAATCATTCGCCAAGTCTGTTATTTCAAGCCATAAATATTACAACTAAGCACAAGTTGCTTGAGTTCTTCTTTCATTACCTGTAATTTTACTATTGGTTACCCCCTTTGTATTCTTTGGATATGAGAATATTTTTACTATTTATTTTACTCTTGCTGAATGCCTCTGTTACCTCAGCTCAGCCCGACACTGTAAAAGAATCTGGTTTACAGAATTATGGTCGCGTGCGATCTGCTTCCCAGCTCCACGATTTACGGATGGAAAATTACGATTTGCAGATCAAGCTAAAGAATAAGGATCTTGATGCCTTCATCCTCTCCTATTCTGATGCTTCGCCATTGAAAAAAAATATGCTTGCAGATCAGGTTGAAGCTATCCTATTTGAAATTTTTGATCTGAATCTCAAGAAAAAGGAAGAAGAGGCCGAAATGCTCAATGAAAAGCTCAAAGAGCTTGAAAGTCATGATGTTTATCAGGATAAAGCCGCTGAAATCCGAAAATTCCAACAGGCTCTCGATGAAGTTCAAACCATTTTAAACTTCCGAAGAGAAAACCGGGAAAATATTGTTGAACAGCGCCTGAAAGATGTGTTGAAAGAGTAGTGATTTCGATTATTCTACTTCCCTCTGCCTTCAATAATGACAATGACAGTGTAAAGAATGATTTTAAAATCCAGCGCCAGAGAGATATTCTCCATATAGAGAATGTCAAATTTAAGGCGCTCAATCATTTCCTCTACGCTGGAAGCATACCCGTACTTGACCTGTCCCCAGGAAGTAATTCCAGGCCTTACCTTATGCAAATGGCGGTAATGGGGCGCAGTCTTTACAATCTGGTCGATGAAGAACTGTCTTTCGGGCCTTGGGCCAACAATGCTCATTTCTCCTTTAAGCACATTGAGAAATTGTGGAAGTTCATCCAACCGTAGTTTTCTCAACCAGAGACCAACTTTGGTTATTCGTGGATCATGATCAGAGGAAAGCGCAGGACCATCTTTTTCTGCGTCCTGACGCATGGTTCTGAATTTTAGAATATAAAAAGGGATTCCTCCTTTACCAATCCGCTCCTGGCGGAAAAAGACAGGGCCTTTGGACTCTGACTTGATCAATATTCCCAGGAAGATGTAAATCGGCATTAACAGCAAAAGGAGAATGGAAGAGACAATAATATCGAATCCCCTCTTTCCAAATCGCTCCCAGGGCCGCATAATCTGAGGAAAAATTTCAATCAGGGGCTCACCCATAATATGCGAAATTTTCACACTCCCGATAATATAGTCATAGATCCCGGGCACTACTTTTATAATCACATTATTCCCTTCGCATAACTCGATTACTTTACCAACTTTGTTCGCATGTTTTTTATCAAGTGCTATTATGACTTCTTCAATTTTCCGGGTTTCGATCACTTCCTGCAAACGATCCAGGGAACCCAGGAACTTCAGTTTTCCCCAAAGGTGGTTTTCAGTTCGTTTTCCTACAGAAATATATCCTTTAAACTGATATCCCAGAGAACGTTTCCGATCTTCAAGTTCATGATAAATCTTTTGCGCCTGTTCTCCACAACCAATCAATAAGGTAGGAAATCCCAGTTTTCGCCTTCTGATCATTACATTGGTACGGGTAGTAATCATAAAACGCGAAATAGCCACTCCACCAAACTGAAGCCCTAGATAGGTTGCTAGCAAAATACGATGCATGGAGGGGTTTTCAGGCGGAATAGGGTCATCCAGAAAAATCAGGAAAAAGATCATCAACACTCCCACGATGGAATACTTAAAAAGCTGAGTAATTTCCTGTAATCTGGACCGGCGAAAAGGTTTGGTGTAAAGTCCGGCAATGGTATACAGGATAATCCAGTAAAAACTGATAACGGAAGCATTAATAAATTGCTGAATGTCCAGATGTCCATAACCTTCCAGAATCTCCCTTCTCATATAAGCGAAAGCCAACCAGACGATATAAGTCGCTGAAAAATCCGATATCAGATAAAAGAGAGTCTGTAAGCGTTTTCGATTCATTATTTGAAATGAATAATCCGGAAATTATCAATCAACAAGAAACCATTTTTTCCTGTTCCGGTACTGGAATCAAAACTAGAAGCGCTAATGTACGGTTTAAACACAGCATTACCCAAAATGCCTCTGACACCACTATTTACATGAATATATACTGTATTCCATTCATCTTCCGATTTAAAAAATACGCCTGCGGGTATTTCGCCAATATCTGCTCCTGTAGAATAGAACAAACCCGCAGTAAAAGCGATATTATTTTTATAGGTAATTTCAATGTAGATATCATTTATCCCACTCTGAGGAAGTGGAATAAAATCTGTACCCAACATTTCAAGATCATACTGAGCGGAAGAAAACTCAACTCTCCCGGCTCCGGATCCCATAAAAACATCTGATCCTGAAATTCTCATCGTAGTTGAATTGGGCGAACTGCTGTTCAGGTCTTCAAAGCTAACAGAGGCACCTTCAAATGCTTCATTAAATGCAAAATGAATGACTGTATCCGGATAGTATTCAAATGTAAGTCGAATGGGCATCGTATCCAGAGGGACTGCTTCCAGAGGGATAATATGAGGGCGCCAGAAAGGATAGCGGGACCGGGTACTGGAAAGCCCGTTTTCATAAATACCTCCGGCTATGGCCAAAGAATCCGTTAAACTTCCAGGTATGACAGGGATCACAGAAGGCTGGCGAAATACCCCTAATGTGGAGGGGCCATAATCAATCCAGAGATCCTTAACTCCCAGAGTTGTGGTGATACTCCCCGATTTGTTTAAAGCTATTTTGGTCTGATCAATATCCAGATATACCGGTAAAGGCTCAGGTTTATCAAAGGTTTCGCAACCCGGAGCCAGCCAAACCAATGAAATCAGAAAGATCCATATATAAGCTGCACAATTCTTCATCAGATGCAAATAGCCTACAAATATATAAGAATACCGGAAAATAGTCCAACGAGAGTTACGGTCTGTAATCATTATTTTTTACTTTTCCCTCTAACGAAAGAAAAACCGGGTTTGTGGTTTCGGGAAGTGAATTTTTCTCCAGGAGCAAAAACAAAAATGGCGGAGCATAGCCCCGCCATCATCTATGAAATATTTTTTCGCCTATTTTAACTCTACATCCTGTACAATTGCTTTCCCATTCTCAATGGTGATTTTTGCGAAATCCGGATAAGCCATAATAGCAGTACTCCCTTTTGACTCAACAGCTACAAAGTAGGTTCCATCCGGAAGGTTCTCAAATTTATAATTTCGATCCTGACTAAAAAAGTGAGTTGTTACGTACCGATTTCCGTTATCTGGTCCATACAGAGAAATCTGAAAGATACTGGCTGTACTTCTGGCCCGGCCTGTAACACTTCCCGAAATAGACCCGGAATAAACCCTGGCACCATTCCCATCTGGCCTAATAAACGAGTATAAATAATTTTCTGAATGAATTTCACCATTCACCTGATTTTTTTGTTGCATTCTCACGGTTAGATTGTCCCCGGAAAGCACAGCAGAAATATCAACCGAAATGCCATTTATTTGATAAGTCGAAGATACCCCCTGATTGCCAGATTGAGCAGCTCTGGAGGCAGGTGTTGCCATTTTCCTACCTGAATTACAAGCCTGGCAATTTCCTTTCGCATCAACGAAAACCTGCCCATTCTCTTCAATAATCGTAATTTCCGACAATGCTGAACCTTTCTGGGTATTGATCCATTTACCGGACAATTGTGCAGAAGCCTCAAAGTTTAACACGAAATTAAAGCAAAAGAAATGAGTAAAGGTTATTAGCGATAAAAGGAAAACTTTCATATGATTACTAAGACATAATTAAAAAAAACTGGATTTTGTGAGCGTATACTCTTAAAAGACAATTACTGTTCCAAACAAAAAAAATATTTATCTCTATGTAGGTTTATTACGCAAAAAGAAAAAAATAGGGTCCTATTTTAGACGAGATTGCCATATTTTTGTTGTCAAAAGGGATTTTAATGGTATAAACTGTTATTATTTTGGGGTAAATGTTGATTGATTACGTAAGTTTTTATCTCATTTTAGCTCAGAAATCGTAATTTTCGGTTAATTAACCACACATCATAATCCCGATTTCACTTTTGATTATATGACCAAGTTGAAGAAAACCCTACAAGATATTCGGACTTTTATTCATGAAAAGGGTCTGATTCGGGAAAATGAAAAGCTACTGGTAGCCATTAGTGGAGGGCCAGATTCGGTTTTTCTTGCCTATGCGTTAAAGACTCTTGGGTATACGATTGGGTTGGTTCATATTAATTACCAATTAAGGGGCAAAACTTCAGATGATGAAGAAAAACTGATTATTGAATATGCAGATTCCTGGAACGTTCCGGTTTATTATCGCAGAATGGAGAAGGTAAAAGAGGAATCCTCTTATGCACAATCCAGACAGGTTATTTACCGGGATTTTCGCTATGATTTTTTCAGGGAAATTATGCAAAAACATGGTTACACCAAATGCGCTACTGCTCATCATCGCGATGATCAGGCTGAATCTATTCTTATGTCCCTGACCAAGGGAAACCATCCCGCAATTATTCAGTCTATTCCTCTCGAAAGAGAAAAATTTGTGCGGCCATTATTACCCGTTTCCAAAGCAGAAATCCTCGAATGTCTCGCTGAGGCCGGCCTTGCCTATTCTCATGACATTTCAAATGATTCCAATGATTATCTTCGCAATCAATTCCGAAACCAGGTAATTCCTTTGCTAAAAACCATAAATCCTTCCATTGATCAGCAGCTGGTTAGCAAGCATGAATGGTATCAACAACAATTCTCCTTTATTCAAAAAGTGCTGGACCAGCAAGCTCATCATTATCTTGAAGAAAAAGCGACTGTAAAACGCCTTTATTTCGAGCCTTTTATCAAACAATTCGGAGAGAATTTTTTACAGGTTCTTTGTATCTGGGCATTCGAACGATGGGGCTTGCATGGGAAAGACATTTGGGAAACAATCAAATTAATCGATTCCGAATCGGGAAGGTTTTGTTATACCAGTATCGGCAAAATCAGCAAAGGCAGAGATATGCTTATTCTGGAAACTGAAGAAATAGAATCTGAAATTATTTCCATTCCATCTTTTCGGGATCATTATTCTATCAAAACAGGTCATCAAAATGTTTCTTTTTCTATTCTAACAGAAGAAAAGCCCGATTTTAAGGAAAAGAACACGCTTTGGCTGGACCTGGAAAAAATCCACTTTCCCATAATAATCCGCCGTTGGGAGCAGGGAGATAAAATGATTCCACTGGGCATGAAACGCACAAAAAAGATCAGTGATATTTTTATTGATCTGAAATTTGATTCTGCTCAGAAAGACAGAGCCATTGTTTTTGTTTCCAAAGGTGAGATTTTTGCTTTGTATCCGTTTCGCGTTTCTGATACCGTAAAGATATCCTCTCAAACCAAAGCAGTTCTAAAGATTGTCATCGAGGCGTAAATTTGTCCTTTGTATTCAGTATATGCCTTTCTTATCTTGCGATGAATTTTATATTCAAGAAATGTGAAAGTTGTGGTATTCTCATTTTTTACCACATAGCCACAATAGCATGAGAATAAAAGCTTCCATATAGAAAAGAGAGAAATCATAGGTAATCTGGATTCAAGACTTTCTATTTCTTCTATGCTTTCTTCTTTTTAAAAAATATCTATGTGACTATGTGGCAAAAAATGATAAGCTTCAAAAAGTTGTCAAAGAACCAAATAAGTTAATCAGAATTAAAAATGTCTGTGTCCAAAATATATTTTCCCCTTTTTATAGCATTATTTGTAGTCTTCACAGCCTGTAAGGACGATGAAACGCAAAATCAGCAAACAGAAGAATCAACCGTCTCTTTCCCAACCAATGACCAGGATCCGGAAACCTATTTGCGTTCCCTTAATAAACAGATTGGTGAAAGTCCGGATGATTATACCCTTTTCAAAGATCGGGCAGTGGTTTATTATCAGCTGGATAGCATTAATAAAGCCATTCAAAATATTGATTACGCCATTGAATTGTTTCGCAATAGCCCGGAACTTCACTACTGGCGTGGTTTTTTTGCCTTTTCTATCAACGATACAGCAAAAGCGAAAGATGAATATGAAGCTGCCATAGGGCTGGGTTCCAGAAGCCCTGAATCCTATTACCAATTGGGACAAATTTATTTTTTCCAGGGGAATGATGAGGAGGCAATGGAACTGTATCAGAAAGCAGCTGAGATCAACGATCAGGACCCCATATACGTGTTTGCCCAGGGTTTTCTTGAGGAAAGGCGCCGAAAGCATTCAAAGGCGCTCACAGCCTATCAGCGGGCGTTAGAAATCGATTCTACGTTCGATAAGGCACTGATCCAGCTCCACGATTTGTATTTTAATCAATACAACAGCGAAAAAGAAGCGATGAAATACATCGATAAACTGATTAGTTATCAGCCCAGCCACCCCCTAGCCAGATTCCATAAAGGAAATTATTACCTCAGAAGGGCTCTGACGATGACAGGGACTTCTCAACAAGATGCTTTTCAGGATCAGATTAATAAAGCGGTAGTGGAATACACCATTGCCATTAATCGCGATGATAACTTTGCTCAGGCCTGGTACAACCGGGGTTATTGTTATTTCCTTGCCGATCGGCACGATGAGGCCCTCAGCGACTTTCAAAAATGCATTGAGACGAACCCCGGACATCCTCAGGCAGCTTTTATGCTGGGATCGCTGTATGAATACTTTAATGACTTTAAAACGGCGCTGAAGTATTATGAGCAGGCGCTGGAGAATGATCCCGGTAATGTGGATGCTGAGACTGCCGTGAAGGAAGTAAAAGAAAAACTGGGATAGATATTTGGGTTTGACCAACCCAAACATCTATCCCAATATTCATTATCTGATCACCGTAATCGTCCCCGATTCAATCACCAGTTCGCCTCTGAAATCCTGTCCTCTTAGCTGATAGACATATACCCCTTCCTGAACGGGTACATTCTGCTCATCTCTGCCATCCCATTCCAGGTCCAGGGAATTTGATGAGAATACACGTTGTCCCCAACGATTAAATACCTGAAAATCAATGGCGTTGATCAGGTTATGCCCCAGAGTCAGACGATCATTAAATCCATCACCATTGGGAGAAAAAGCTGAAGGTACAAATACCGTGATCAATTGTTTTACCTCCACCAATTCACTCAACCGGTATTCACAACCATACTGGTCAACCAGATCCACCAGCACTTCATATTTTCCGGGGTATTGGTAAGAATGCATTGGATTGGCCTCATCGGAAACAGTTCCATCTCCAAAATTCCACCGATAAGCTTCTGCCAGAATTGTTCCTTCTACACGGAAATTTACGGTCGCATCTGGCATTTCAACTACCATCTGACTGGGTACCAACTGGCCAAAACCTTCATGATACAGATGTGCTATGACAGGCTCAAAATTACCAATACAATTTTGGCTGGAAATACTTCTGACATAATAGGTATGATCATAAGGCAAAGGCGGGGTGGTATAACTGCTTCCGGTATGGAAGGGCTTTGCATCTCCCGGATCATAAAACCATTCAACTCTTTTGGTACCCGCTGCCGGCTGGGCTATCAGGGTTGCCTGATCGCTAAAACAAGTCGTATCTTCCACCACCAACGCAGGATCAGGCAGGGGGTAAATGTCGAGATCAAAACGACGGGTAGATTCGCAGCCTTTATCTGTAAAATTGGTCAGCCTGACCGAATACAGTCCAGGCTCCTGATAAGCATGACCCGGGTTAAGATCTGTTTCATTGGTAAAACCATCTCCAAATTCCCAAATCCATCTGGCAATTACATCTCCGGTAATAGAATCCACCACATAACTTTGGTTTTCAAAGAAAGTACTGTCAAATACACAAACCGGTTTCCGTTGAAAATAGGTAAATGGCAAAGGATAAATAGTCAGATCTTTGGTGATACTATCCGCACAACCGAACTCTGTTTCTACACGCAAAAACTCCGAATAAATCCCCGGCTCTTCAAAAGTTTTTTTCGGGAGATTAATGCCAGAGACCCGCTGGTCGTGAAAACGCCAAAGGTATTTTGTAATCTTGCTATTATCAGCAATTGTGGAAAGATCATTAAAAATGACTTCATCAAGTGCGCAGACAGCCTCCACATTAAAATCAGCCTCCGGCAAAGCATACACCCTGACTGGCTCTGAGTGGGTATCTGTACAGCCATTTTCATCATCTACCCTCAGGGCAACCGAATAAACCCCAAAATTTCCATACAAATGCGAGGGTGAAATCTGGGTAGAAGTTCCATTATCCCCATAGTTCCATTGATAGGTAAGATTGATTCCACTGCCGTTTCGGGAAGTGTTATTAAACTGGAGAGGCACACCAAAACACTCGAATTCCGTATCAAACGCTGCTACCGGATTCTGGTATACCTCCGCACTTCCTGAAATACTGTCTACACAACCCTGAGCGGTGATTCCGATTAGCTGCACGGTATAAACCCCAAAAGTATCATAGAGGTGAACGGGATTCGCAGAAGTGGACGTATTTCCATCCCCAAAAGCCCATTGATAACTTGTGCCCGGTTTGATCCCATTGAGAAAAATACTATTAGAATTCTGGCAAACGGGATTTACTGAAAAGTTTAGACTTGGCAATGAATCAACTAATGCTGTATGAACAATGGTATCTTTACATCCTTTTGAATTGATCGTAATTAATTCTACAGAGTAAGTACCCTGGGTAGAATATGTATGAGTTGGAACAGGAAACGTACTTCCATTATTATCGCCAAAATCCCAGGCAAAATTCACAAGACTATCAAAAACAGTAGAAGGAGTAAAGGTGGTCATATATCCTTCACAGACCGTATCAATCACAAAATCAGCAAAATTTCCAGGATAAACCGTAACCAACATTGTATCCAGATCAATACAGTATCCCTGAAAAGCAGTTGTTTCCAGGAAGTAGAATAAATTCATAGAATCGGGCGAGTTATTCGTCAGGCTTAAATCCGGGTTGGAAATTGCAGGATTGGACAGCCCGAAAGCCGTTAGCCAGGTATATGTTTGGCTCGCCTGGGGCGTAAAACCTATCGAAACCACCTCCTCGGAGCAGAAGGCTTTATCCTCAAGAGGAGGAATGGGTGGACGATCCCAGATTTCCATAACTGCCGTATCACGGTAAATCTGATTGGTACAAAGGGTTGAATCTACATAGTAAATTTCGATATACTCTGAACCTTCCAGCAAGCTATCAGAATAAATATAAACCGGAAGCGTAAGACTCACAACTCCTGCGGGCATAACAATACTATCCTGAAATGGCTGATAATCTACACCTGGAGTTGCTGTTCCGCCAATGGTAAAATAAAAAACCGTAGTATCAGGAAGGGGTTGAGGAAGAGTAAAAGTAAACAGACCGTTGTTGACACATCCTTCGACAGCTACATTGGATCCTAAAACCGTAGAATTCACAGCACTCAACTGAAGGGTAGGCGAAACACAGCCAATTCCTCCAATTTCAAAAAATACTCCTGAATCATACGAAGGGTCAGAGACGTCAGCTATGGCCAGGGTAATATGATAAGTCATACAGGGCGTAACCTGGGCTGAAGCAACCATAGGAACGGTAAATCCATCGAATTCAATAGTCGTCCCAAAGGTATTATCCTGATAATAAGCACAATTGGTACAGGGACCTGCAGGAATAAACCCGGTTGGGCTATTTCCATTATTTACATTATTGATGGTTACAGGAGTAGTTGTACCGGGAATCAATGCAATATTTTGACCGGGGGGAGGTCCAAATCCTGGCCCTGAGATAAAGAATGCAAAAGCATCATTAAAATTGGAAGCAACGAATTCATTATATTCTTCCGAAGCAAAAACGTAACTAATTCCAATTGTATCACAGAGAGGGGTAATGTCAAATTCTATGACGCATGCATCAAAAACATTAAAACCTGCAATGTTACTTAAAGGTGGATAATTGACCGGACCAGAAGTAAATCCTGCCGTTGTATTACCCGAAACATTAGGCCCGGGAGCAGTAAAAATATTTCCGGTAGAAACAACCACTCCCGAATCCAGGCCAAGGTTGGTATTTACCCCGTTAAACTGTCCTGTCTGACTCGGCTGACAAAATTGAAAGGTGAGGTTTGAAACCGTAACTCCTTGCCCAAAAAGCGTTTTAAACAAGGTATCATTAGCCAGCGTATCGGCAACAATTAACTGAGCATGAACCTTTTGACTCATGAGGCCCAGGAGCCCAAATACCAAAAAAAGTAGAGTTTTTTTTCTCATAATCTGTAAAATTTGAACGCTTCGTAAATGGGAACTGTTGAGTGGGAAAAATAATGGAGACGGCTATTCAGGCTTTCCCTTCGTTTCCGTCTCCTCTTTATTTCATATCAGATAGATATTATCGGATCAATGTGAGTGTACCCACCTTCATGATAGGTTCACCAGTAAGATATGTTCCGGATAAGGCATAAGAATAAACGCCTTCCGGGGCAGCCCTTCCGCCTGGAAGGCGTCCGTCCCACTGAAAGTCAGGATTATTGGAAGAGAATACCTCCTCTCCCCAGCGATTAAAGATCCTGAACTGAAGGGAAGATACCAGGTTATATCCAATCGTGTAGAAGTCATTGATTCCATCTCCATTAGGGGTAAAGGCAGAAGGAACATGGACTTCTCTGATACCTTTTACATATATATATTCAGTGTAGCGTAACTCACAACCATTCGCACTGAGCATGTCAACGGTGACTTCATATCGTCCAGGCTCAAAGAATGTATGCTCAGGATTTTTTTCGGTTGAAATCGCACCATCACCAAAATTCCACAGGAAGGCTTCGATTCGGGTGGCACCTACCACATCAAACAGAACAGTACTGTTAGGTAATTCTACCTCCGTCTCACTGGCATGAAAAGCACCCCAGGAGTTATTAAAATTACGGGCCTGAATCGGAATTCTCCCACTACGACAATTTCGGGCTGATACAGCTTCTACATAATAAGTCAGCCAGTAACCAGGCAAAGGAGGCGTATCATAAGATAAACCAGTGAAAAATGGAACAGTAGCAGTATCCGAATCAAACCACTCGACACGCTGTCCGGGAAATGAGGTAGCAGCTTCGAGCCGCGCTGATTCACCCACACAAACGGTCGCTTCTGTGATTACAGGAGGCTCCGGCACCAGGTAAATATCAACTTCATTGGTGATTGATGCTTCACAGCCTTTATCCGAAATCGCGGTGAGGGTTACATTTTTGAGGCCTCCATCACTAAACGCATGGGTAGGCTCGGCATTATTGTCTATGGTCGTTCCATCTCCAAAATCCCAGATATAATTATCAATAAAATCACTGGCTATAATATCGGTGATGGTACTGGTAGAAGTAAAGGGCGTTTCATCCATCGCGCAAGTAGGCAAATAGGTGAAACTGGGCTCTGGCAAAGGATAAACAGTAACATCTTTCTGAATGCTATCCTTACATCCATCTTCAGAAGTAACGACTAATTTTGCTGCCTGAAAACCAAATTTGTCAAATACTGTAACCGGATTCGGATCTGTCGAATTCAGAGAGTTATTAAAATTCCAGAACCAACTGACAATCGGACTGGAAGGATCAAATGTTGAAGCATCGGTAATTTGCAATGGGGATTCCATACAGGCTGGCTCAAAAGAGAAATCAGCAAATACCTCCGGATACACCTCCAGGGCAATATTGGCAGATCCTTCACAACCCAGATCATCTGTAACTGTAAGGGTTATGATTTTAAGCCCGTGAGTTTGATAAGTATATCTTGGAATGGGGAAGTTACTTGTAGCTCCAGGCTCGCCAAAATCCCAACTGTAGCTCATAACTGGTGATGTACCATCATATCTAAAGGTGAATTCATTGTCTCTCAAACATTGATTTTCTACTGGCATGATAGATACTTCTGGAGGAACACGTACGGAAACCAGTCGACAAGTAGTCTCAGAAACACACCCATTCTCTATCACTGTCAAACAAACATTCTTAATTCCATGAGTGGTCCAGTCAATTTGATAAGGGCCAGTTCCACTGCCACTGACAATCGTTCCTCCATCCGTTTCCAGAGAAAAAGTTGCAGCAGGGGAAGCAGATCCGGTATAAGTCAGTGTTGCTTCTTCACCCAGACATACTTCCGCAGTAGCGGTAAAGTCCGAAGTAGGAATTTCAAACACAGTAACATTGGTAGAAAAAGTCGGGCTTTGACAGCCATATTGATCCACCATTAATGAAGGAGTCTGGGTTCCTGAATTGGGCCAGGCGACCTGATAAGGCCCGGCATTACTGCCTCCCAAAACAGTAGCTCCGGCAAAGTTCCAGTTATAAACAGCTCCTGGTATAGAAGTTCCTGTATAAGTAAGAATAATCGGATCATCAGGACAAACAGCATTGGGAGCTGCTGTAAAGGTCGCCGTAGGTACTGGAATCACTTCCACAAACACATCCCCGGAGAATACACAGCCCATCTGATCAACTGCTGTTACGGTATACAAGGTACTCACCGTTGGAGAAACCGTAACGGATGCCCCCAATCCGCCACCGCCATTCCATGCGTAGGTAAAACCAGGGAATGACGGGGTAGAGAGCGTTACATTATCTCCATTACAAATCGAATCACTGGAAGCAGTAGCAACGATAGCAGGAAGAAAAATATCGAAGGGTTCAGTTGTGTACAACCCAACGTTACCACAGTTATCCAGTACTGTATCAACCAGTGAAATTGCATACGTTCCGGACGCAACAGTCGGGATATTGGTTATCAGATCAAATTCAATTTCAAAAGAACCACCCGCGCAATTAGCTCCATTGGCTGCAACTACGGTATAAGGCCCACCCGGACCGGTAATGGTAAAGTCCGTTGGATCTACAGAACTACAAACCACGTTTTCGGAGAATCTGACTGTAATATTTCCACTACAATCGGTAATAATTGTATCTATTTCAGGAGGCACATTATCAAAAATAACAGCGGTAGAAGGTGAAAAGTCCAACGTATAACCACCTTGAGAGGAAGAAAAATTACTCACATTCACTACATACGTTTCTCCCACAGCAACCGGAATACAAGGTTCATTTTGTCCGGAGCATGGATTGGAGGCTGGATTGGTATTACCATCCGGGCCGGTAACTCCTCCACAGCCCAGATTTGGGGCAAAATTACAACTTACTTCGAGGGATGGAATGTTGAATATATCCGAACACGAATTATTGGTCAGATTGTAAACCGCCCAATCGTAGTCATCAAAAGGGTCATTCGGTGTTATGGAGAAACAAACATTACCGGGGGTTTGAACAGTAAAAATATACCAAACACTGTTTAATTCACCAGCTCCCAAACAAGAGATGGAACTATTAATTTCGTTGGGTATAAAACCTTGTCCGGAATAGGAGTTAGGCTGGTTATAAATATTCTGACAAACCGGTATCGCGTTGATACAATCCTGTTCTGGTTGCTGAGAGAAAACCAGATATGGGGTCGTCAGGGTACCAAAAAGGAAAATAAAAAAGGTACGAAACAGGGTAAATTTGCCCTCCATAGTATTAGAATAGGTTAGTTGAGAGATTTACAAAACTGTGGGAAAAGCCTCTATAATAAATAACGCTTATTCGCAAGAGATACATGTATTTCCTTTCAGAATATACAAAAATCCCTTCCTAACCTGAAATTAGCAGGAAATTTATTAATGGTCAAAGTGAAAATCATTGAAATCCGGGATTCAGTGGAATTTTTTATGCCTGAAATTCTTTTTTGAGACCCAATTGGTCTAGACTTCAAAGGCGTCAGGCATGAGTCTGAAAAAATCCCCTTTTTCTGTAGGATGAATGGTTAACAGTCCGGCCCGGACCATAATAACCAATAAACCGGAAGCATTTCTACGGGTAATTTTTAATAATTTCTGGGTCTCAGCAAGCGTAATATTTTCAAATTTTTCCAGGTACTGAAACAGCGTTTTTTCCCGGTCTCCAAATCGAATAGAAACCCCCGTTTTTTTATGAGAATTTTTTAAAACGGTAATCATCTCCTGGCTGGCAGTTATACTCATATCTGCTACCCGGACAAATGTCTGCCGCTGATTTTCATAATTTAAAAAATGAGGCTTGCGGCGGCTTTCCGGAATATCAAAAACCAGAACCTCCCTTTTGGAATTAATACTTATGTGTTTGAGTTGGAAGGGAATCCTCGGACGACAATGAGCCTCAAGAAAAGAGGTAATTGCAAAGGCTTCCTCACCTGCATATTTACAACCATAGATTGTTTTGTCATCATCTACCCCGACCAGTAATTTCCCTCCATTTGTATTGGCAAAGGCAATAACCTCTCTGGCAATACGGTGAGGATGTGTGGCTTTCCGCTTAAATTCCAGATCTTCGCCCTCTCCTTTTCTGACTATTTTTCTCAATTCTGAAAGCTCCATTTCCTTTCTCAATTCTCTAAAAATTCACATTAAACGCAGTTCGATACGCTTCATCATCCAAAACTAACCATCCTGCTTTTGTGGATACCGACTAAATCCGAAAATGTTTAGCTTTGAAAAGAATTTATAGTGCAATGATAAGATTAATTATTTTAATCCACTTTGCTACTCTCCCCCTTTTTACTTTTAGCCAAACATTCTGGGGCCTTCAAAACGGACGTTCTCCAGGTATATTTAACCTCAACCTTCAACCAGCCTCTTCGGTTGGCCAACACCCCAATGTAGACATCAAACTAGTCGGCCTCAGTGCCAGACTTCACAATAACTTCATTGGTATTCAAACTGCGAGCCTCTATGATAAGAGTTTTTTACAAGTTAATGAACAAACTTATAAAAATATTCTTCCTGCCAGGTATAATGGCCGCAATAAATCCCTTTTCGCACATCAGGATGCCGATTTGCCCGGAATTTCGCTAAGACTCACCCCTAAACACAGCATTTCGTTGACAGGAAGATTACGAACGTTTTTTAATATAGACGGTTTGCGGGAGCCGGGAGCAAGGTTTGCTTACGAGGGGCTCGATGTTCCTGACCAGTTTGGAATTCAATACGATAACAGCGGTCTTAGCATAGGACTGTTGAGTTATGCAGAATTTGCTCTGGGATATGCTCAGCAAATTTATGAAAATGGGCCGCATCGTCTTAATGCCGGGGGAAGAATCAAACTTCTGCTCGGACTGGCCAGCGGAAATTTATATATGCGAAGCCTTGATTATGCTTTCAATAGTCAGACTCAACTGGACATTTATAATATTGAAACCTCTGCACAACTGGGTTTAATGACTGATTCGCTAACCGCAGGTTTTAACCCGCTTCAGGATTTAAGAAACCTAAATTTCAACAACCTTGGCGTGGGAGGGGATCTGGGTTTGGTCTATGAATACCGTCCGGAACCTGATATGTATCTTTTTAAACTGGGCCTTTCTGTGCTTGATATTGGTAATATTCCATTCAACCAAACGAATCGCCAGTATGCTTTTTCAGGAATGCTCACAGGTTTTGATCTGGATGATGTTCAGGGGGCAAACTTTGACGATATAGATAGTACGCTTCAGGCTGAATTTTCCTATTCTTCCGACTCCGCCTCTTTTCGTGTATCACTTCCTTCGGCAGTTAGTTTACAGGCAGATCTGCGAATTTCCAAACATTTTTATGTGAGCGTTATTCCTTTTATAAATATTCGCCCCAAAAACAGTGAAAAAGGTGCCCATCACTTTACCGGTATCTATGTTGCTCCCAGGTTTGAGGGCAAATTCTGGGGCGTAAGTCTCCCTGTTTCTGCCGTGGCCAACAGAGGACCAGCTTTGGGTATGAATGTACGGTTGGGGCCGATAATTTTGGGGACCAGTGATTTTATTTCGCCTTTGTTTAGTCAGGAAATAAGGGGAATGGATTTGCAAATTGGTCTGAGAGCTCCCATTACCATTCAGAGAAAAAAGGATTCAGATTTTGATGGAGTGCCAGACAAAAAGGATGCATGCCCGGACGTTCCTGGCCTGGTTACACTGAATGGATGCCCCGAACTGGATACCAATCAGGAAACAATCACTCAAAAAGAAGAAAAAGATAAACCTGAAAAAATCATTAAAAAGGACGATAAAAAAGATTCTGTTCCTCCCAAAAATAACAATCAATCTTCCTCCATTAATCCTTCCGAAAATAACCAGCAGGAAGAACCCAAACCCATCGTTGAAGAGGAAGAACAAAAATTCGATGTAGTTCCCGTTCCTAAATTTCCTCCACATGATGATTTAGGAGGGAAAAAAGAGCCTTTTGAAAAAATCTATTTCCAATCTGCCAGTTTTGCCCTTGATGGGCAGGCCAGATACTCGCTGAATTATGTGTATGAATACCTGAGAGATCACCCGGGTTCTTACATGAAAATCATGGGACATGCAGATCAGATTGGGCCTGAGGACTATAATGACAATCTTTCCAGGAGAAGGGCTGAAGCTGTCAGAAGGTATCTGACTTCCCGGGGAATACAGCCACAGAGATTGACTGTGGAGTATTATGGCGAAACTCAGCCTTTGGATTCGGATAGCGCTGATGATCGGCAGAACAGACGGGTTGAGTTGATTCTTTTTGATTTTTGAATAGAGTCGTGTTTGGAGTTATATTTGAAATGAGTTTACCCTTTTGGGATCTCAGGAGGCCCCGGATCTCCTCCTGTCGTCCGGGGTGACAGCCAATAGCTGTTAAAAACACGCCGAAATGTTCGGCGTGTATCCAAAAAGCGCATGCTTTGTCACCCCAGACGCGGAAGCGATCTGGGGCCTCCTGAATCCCGGAATTACATTTATTCATTAGAGTCAAGTAATCTATAAACAAAAAAATCACAATAGCGCCGCCATTTTAATGCGGCGCTTTGTGAAGAAAAATAGCGCCGCCATTTTAATGCGGCGACGCTATAAATGATGAACGGTAAATAGCTTTTGGCTGTTAGCTATTGGCCTTTAGCCTTTGGTTTAGGCAATTTTCCCAAAAGCCAATAGCTAAAGGCCAATAGCTAAAGGCTAATTCTTAATAATCTTCCTTGTATAATATCCCTCCTTCGTTTTGCCAGTCAGAAAATAAACTCCGGAACTGAGACCAGAAATATTCACTTCTTCACTCATCCGACCGATTTCCTGGCGTAAAACGACTTTTCCCATCAGATTAGTCATCTCAATCCACTCAGTAACTATCGCATCTGATTCAATTTTGAGTAAATCATTCACCGGATTTGGATAAACCACGACATTCTCACCAATCAAGTTATCCTTAATGCCGGTAGATTCAATCTGATAAACCACAATCGAATCCCCCAGGCCATAAACTGAAATCCAGTCTTCCTGTGCATTCATCGCTCCTTTTGAGCGAATGTCAAGTTTGAGTTTTTCAGCAACCAGATTTTTTCCGGAAATATTATCTATGGTTACAAAGGTCAGTTTACCAATCATCCCATAACCCGCTGCGTCTGTTTGTGTAATTCGGGTCAGGCCGACTTCCAGTAACCCTTCTGTGTAAATATCATTCTCCATATAAATCATATCCACACTGTCCGTTCCAAACCATGAAGATGCTGGCACAAACTTCATACTATTGGTATCAATGAGCGCGGGATCGTATTTGATATAAAATGAGAGTCCATGAATATCACTGAGCGGATGATCAGCATCTCCAAACATCACCGAAACTTCGACCGTCTCTCCCGCCAAAATACTATCCACAGGCATAGCCAGGGCCAAAGGAGGATCTTCAGGACTTCCATTTTGATCACCTTTATTATGCGTCAGACCATAATTGAGGAAGATGGGAATGATATCTCCAAATCCTATATGACCATTGCCATTGGCGTCAGCATGTTTCCGATTAACACCGTTAAAAAAGCTACCAATCCAATCAGTCGCTGGTTGCCCTACCCATGCAGTGGTTGGATTTGTCCTGGGTGGCCCCTGGTTACCCCATCCCAGTCCTACAAACAGAAAGTCAACCACATTGGCTACCCCATCAGAATTGGCATCACCGGGCCAGACGAGTCCAGATCCTACACACACAGTCGTATCATTGTGAGACAAAAGACCAGTCAGGAGATTAAGGGTATCTACATGCAATACTACCTGCACTGAGGAAGACAAATTCACATTCAAGGTATCCAGTGTCAGGGAAGCAAAATTATTGGAAGGATTAAACTGCATAAAACAATTCCCTACCGAATCAATTTTGGTTTTGGTAAGAATAGGCCGGAAACCCAGATTAGAATTGGGTATGGTATGCCCAATAATATAAGCCCTTCTCCCTTTGGTTACAAAATCGGCCAGTCTTACCTGCTGTGCATTACTTTCGATCGCTGGACGAATGACGAAATTGGGGCTGTCCCGCTCTATGATGAGGCGGTTATTAGCCAGATAAGGAATGAAGTTGTTTACCGGTTTCAGGCTCACTGCACGAGTAATCGGCCCCTGCCATGCATCCAGATTGGCCCATTCCTGATCTCCATTTGCATCCAGTTTCAATAAAGCCCTGTTACCCTGAGGATTAACCAAATAAGCGGCAATTCCATTATCCTGAGGAGTCAGAGCCATGCTGATCAGTGGTTTGGCCCGATATTGTTTATCCCAGACCAGGTTTCCTGTAGTTGGATCATAAGCCTGAAAAGAGACTCCTCTATGAACAACATTATTGGCAGTATCAGCATAGAAAAAATTCCAGCCGGTAACAATTGTTCCATTATTTTGAATCGCCAGATTTGCACTGGGAATTCCATCTGTGGCAAGAGGATTAGGAGCCAGGGCGTTATTTCCCAATCTGATTACCCGATGCCACATAGGCACTCCGGCAGTGTCCACCTGGATGACAGCGCCATGGATATTGGGGGTATTATTGGTTAAATGACCATACATTTGCGCTGTAAAAACAATCGTTCCATCCCCATTCACTTCCAGACCAGTCAGATAACCAGCCTTGTGATTGCCTTTATAATAAGCTCTGGCCCATTTTACTGCTCCATTTGGAAACGTGCGAATAATCACCAGTTCTGAACTATCAGGATTTTGGGAACTGTACTGAGAGAATCCCCCAATCACAAATCCTCCGTCGGGATGTTCCCTGACAAAAGAAGCAAAATCGCGGCTTGTATTGTGGTAAGAAACAGCATGGCTGATGCTACCAGTTGTATCCATTCGCCAGAAAGCAAAATTGGAGTGATTACTGGCGACAGGCGTATAATGGTCTCCGGCGACAATCAGATTGTGGCCGGCCCATTCCATGTTTTTGGCCTTTATTTGGTTATAATAAACCTTGGTAAAGACATTCTGAGCAAAAACACCCCCGGAAAATAATCCGATGAGGGCGAGGAAAATGAGTGTGCTAGATTTGTTGATCATAATTCCGGTTTTTTCTTTTTACAAATCTGCCTGAATAGTTGGGAGAGAACAAATACATATTTTATGGTTTATCGGGTAAATAATTTTTATTATTTAGCAATTGAGTACTATTTATCATATAATTTAATATTTTTTAGGCCAGTTTATCGGGAAAGTTTTTAAATTATTTTTTAAGAATTACCCTTATGCATCAAAGCAAACCCATCCGAATTCTCAAATCTTTATCATCCTGGGAACTAAAATCGCTGGATGACTATATAAGATCTCCATTTTTCAACAAAAATGAAAAGGTCATTGAAGCATGGGAATATATTTCCGGTTTTGCTCCGGGTTTTGAAGATCAAAAGCTGGGGATGGAATTCTGCTTTAAGCATTTATTTCCACAAGAAGATTATCAATCTCAGAAACTACGGTATGTAATGACGGATCTCACCCGGCTAATCGAAGGATTTCTGATTTCCAAAAACCTGGAAGAAAAGCCTTATGAAAGAGAGTTTGTTTTACTCGATGCTTTAGAGCAGCGCAATCTGGACAAAGATTTTCAGGAAACTCACCGCAAGCTCAAGAAGAAAATTCTTTCAACTGATCCTCAAAATTCTGACGATTTTGTGGATGTATTTCGCATTGTAGAGAAAGGATATCTTTACGGGGTCAAAACCCAGAATCGAAACGATCAATCTACTGTTGATCAGGTTGTTAATACACTGGATCAATGTTATCTGGCAAAAAAACTGCGATATTCCTGCGAAGTAATTAACCGCGCCAATGTGTTGAATCAATCTTATGAGTTGTTTCTGACAAAGGAAATCAGTAATGTTTTTCCTCTGTTTTCCCAGCTTAATCATCAGCTGATTCAACTCTACTTTATCACCCTTCAGACCCTGATTGATGGAGAAAATCAAAATCATTTCTTTCAGTTAAAAGGCCTTCTTGAAGAACATTCTGATCAATTATCCCTCAATGAATTACGAAACCTCTACGCTTTCGCCCTCAATTATTGCATCAAAAAACTCAACACAGGAAATGCTGAATTTGGGCAACAGATTTTTGAATTATATCAGACTCTTGTAGAAAAACGAATCATTTTTGAAGATGGCAAACTACCCGTACCTCACTTTAAAAATACAGTGGCGATTGGTACCCGAATGAAGGAATATGACTGGGTGGAGGCATTTATTGAAAAATACCATCATTTTTTACCTGAAGAAGAAGCGAAGAATGCCTATACCTATAATATGGCTTATTTACAATTTGCCAGAGGCAATTACAGTCAGGTAAAACGCCTGCTCAGTGCAGTGGAGTTTACCGATGTTTTTTATCAAACCGATGCTAAAACCACCTTGATAAAAACCTATTATGAACTGGAAGAATTTGAGCCTTTGATATATCTGCTGGGAAGTTTTAAAGTGTATTTGAAAAGGAATAAACAAATTTCAGACTACCAGCGAAAATTGTATTTGAATCTGGTGAGGATTACGCAGGCCCTTGTAAAATATCAGTTGGGCGAGAAAATTACCGTTGCTCAGATCAAAGAGAAAATGGACAAATTGCCAAATATGGCAGCTAAGCAGTGGGTTGCACAAAAGGTTGGTAAATTATAATCCGGACTCTGGAGAATCTGAAGTACTTAAAATTTTTTGGCCCACAAACATATCCTCCGGAGTTGTAATCTTAATATTATTATAAGACCCCTCCGTAATTTTCACCTTGCCTCCGCTCCATTCATACAGGCTGGCGTCATCGGTGAAGGTTACTCCATCAGGAAGATTCTGATAGGCCTCAAAAATGTCTTTCAGAAAAAACGTCTGAGGGGTTTGCACTTCGAAGAAAGGAGCCCGATCCACAGCAATCGATTGGTTGTCGTCAAGTTTTTTCCGCAAAGATGCTTTTACAGGAACACAAACTACAGAAGCCCCGTGTTCCTCCGCGTCTTCAAAAGCCTGTCTGATAATGCCTGAAGAAATAAAAGGTCTGACTCCATCGTGGATGGCTACCAGTACTTGTTCAGGATGATCAAATTTTGTACATATATGGGTCAGCCCATTCAAAACGGATTCCGTACGGGTTTTTCCACCTGCGCAAAGCGTTATCCTTTGTTTTTTTTCTTCAGAGAAATGTGGCTCAGAGAGTTTTTCCCAGGTTTGGAAATGTGCTTCAGGCAGGACGAGCGTCACCAGAAGTCCTGAATTCCAGGTAATAAATTTCTCTACTGTCCTGACCAAAATGGGTTTTCCTCCCAAATCCATAAATTGTTTGGGAGTTGAGGCTCCCATCCGTTGTCCGGAGCCTCCTGCAACGATCAGTGCAGCGTATCGGATACCGAAATTAATTATATAACCAATAAAGCATCTCCATAACTATGGAAACGATACTTTTCCTTGATTGCCTGTTCGTAACACTCGATCATAAATTCATACCCCATAAAAGCAGCTGACATCATCAGCAGGGTAGATTTAGAGCGATGAAAATTGGTCAGAAAGGCATTACAAATATTGAATTCATAAGGAGGATAAATGAATTTATCCGTCCAACCATCAGCGGGATTCAGCATTCTGTTGGCTGAAACAGATGATTCAAGGGCACGCATCACTGAAGTACCTACTGCCAGGACTCTTCTTTTCTGGTCTTTGGCATCATTGACCATATCGCGGGTTTCTTCAGGAATGACAAAATACTCAGAATCCATCCGGTGTTTGGACAAATCCTCTACTTCAACGGGATTAAAGGCTCCAATACCTACGTGGAGGGTAATAAAGGATTCTTCAATTCCTTTAAGTTCAAATCTTTTGAGTAATTCGCGGGTAAAGTGAAGGCCAGCAGTGGGAGCTGCAACCGCACCTACCTTTTTGGCAAAAACGGTTTGATAATTTTCCCTGTCCTGAGCCTGAACGTCTCTTTTATCACTGATATATGGAGGAATAGGAGTTTTACCCAATTTATCAATCAGTGCTCTCAGCTCATCATTTTCACCATCGAACAGAAACCTAATGGTCCGGCCACGTGAAGTGGTATTATCCACTACTTCAGCAATCAAATCATTATCACCGAAAAAGAGTTTATTACCAACCCTGATTTTACGGGCGGGCTCAACCAGCACATCCCATAATTTCTGACGACCATTTAGTTCTCTTAGCAAAAAGACTTCAATTCTTGCCCCGGTTTTCTCTTTTTTACCGATCAGCCTGGCAGGAAATACTTTGGTGTCATTCAACACCATTACATCCCCTTCATCAAAATATTCGAGGATATCCCGAAAAGTTCGATGTTCAATTTTTTGGGTATCACGATGAGCAACCATAAGCCGGCAATGGTCGCGAGGATCTGATGGATGTAAAGCAGTAAGTTCTTCGGGGATTTCAAAATTGAAGGCAGAAAGTTTCATTGCCATGAGCACTCTATACTTTAGGGTTTGCAATTGAATAATGAGCCGCAAAAATAGTGCGGTAAAAGCGGATAAACAAGGGTAAAAAAGAAAAGGTTAAGGTTTTTTGCAGTTAATACCTTATTCTGCCCGATGAAGGTACATATATCGGGCAAAATAAGGTATCAGACAACGTATTCTAGCTCTTTCCTGCAAAAGAATCAGAAGAGGTAAATTTGGACTTCAGGTATTCTGCATTCATCCGTGCGATATTGGTCACACTGATTTCTTTAGGACATTCTGCCTCACAAGCATAGGTATTGGTACAGGAACCAAATCCTTCTTCGTCCATTTGAGCAACCATTTTTTCCACACGACTATAACGTTCAACCTGTCCCTGAGGCAACATCGCCAGTTGTGAAACCTTCGCAGAAACGAATAACATGGCAGAGGCATTTTTACACGTTGCCACACAGGCACCGCATCCAATACAGGTAGCCGCATCCATCGCTTCACTGGCAGTGTCTTTAGGAATGGGAATCAGATTTGCATCAGGAACCCCACCTGTATCTACCGAAACGAATCCACCAGCCTGAATAATCCGGTCGAAAGCACTGCGGTCAACCACAAGGTCTTTGACAACAGGAAAGGCTTTTGCTCTCCAGGGTTCAATGACAATGGTATCTCCATCGTTGAAGCTTCTCATGTGAAGCTGACAAGTGGTAATTGCTCTTTGAGGTCCATGAGCCCGGCCATTGATGTAAAGGCTACACATTCCGCAAATACCCTCACGACAGTCATGGTCAAAATGTACAGGATCTTCTCCTTTTTGTACCAAATTTTCATTGAGTACGTCAAGCATTTCCAGAAAAGACATATCACTGGAAATATTGTCGATCTCGTACGTTTTTAATTCTCCAGACTGATTTGCGCCAGCCTGACGCCATATTTTTAAGGTAAATTTCATTTTATTTATAACTTCTTTGGGTAAGTTTCACATACTCGAAATCCAGATCTTCTTTGTGGAGTTTTTCATCTTTTCCTTCTCCCAGGTATTCCCAGGCAGCCACATATCGGTAATTTTCATCGTCGCGAAGGGCTTCACCATCAGGGGTTTGATATTCTTCCCGGAAATGCCCTCCACATGACTCATTGCGCTCAAAAGCATCAACAATCATTAATTCAGCCAATTCAAAGAAGTCTTTCACACGTAAGGCTTTTTCCAGGGTTTGATTCAATTCATCAGCACTACCAATGACTTTCAGATTTTTCTCAAACTCTACCTTTAGGTCTTTAACCATCTGACGAGCTTTGGTCAGTCCTTCAGCAGTACGGGACATTCCACAGTAATCCCACATGATCTTACCCAGTTCCCGGTGGAAATCATCTACAGATCTTTCACCTTTCATATTCAGCAGCTGATCAATACTATCTTTCACTCCTTTCTCAGCTTCCTTAAATGCCTGATGATCCGCAGAAACTTTTTTGTATGGCTGGCGAGCCAGGTAATCACCAATTGTATAAGGAATCACAAAATAACCATCGGCCAATCCCTGCATGAGAGCACTGGCACCCAGACGGTTCGCTCCGTGATCCGAGAAATTACATTCACCCAGGGCGTATAGTCCCGGAACAGTTGTCATCAGATTATAATCTACCCAAAGACCTCCCATCGTATAGTGAACGGCAGGATAAATCATCATCGGTGTTTCGTAAGGATTTTCACCGGTAATCTGCTTATACATATCGAAGAGGTTACCATATTTGGCTTCG
Organism: Bacteroidota bacterium; assembly: GCA_020438265.1. GTDB lineage: Bacteria > Bacteroidota > Bacteroidia > J057 > J057 > JAGQVA01. The sequence continues at coordinate 10,153 of JAGQVA010000001.1, read as the reverse complement.
ATCACATCTCTTCCATCACGGTTAATAGCGTCAGAAAAATCCAGGAAAACAGCCAGACCCGTTTTACCTACTCCCCTACCCTCATCACATACATCCTTTGCATTTCGGGAAGCCACATCACGGGGAACAAGATTACCAAAAGAAGGATATTTTCGTTCCAGATAATAATCCCGATCTGCTTCAGCAACATCTCTGGGTCGCATTTCTTTTTTGCGCAGTTTCTCGGAAACAGCGATATCTTTGGGTACCCATACCCGTCCATCATTCCGGAGCGATTCCGACATAAGGGTCAGTTTTGACTGATAATGTCCGGAAACAGGAATACATGTCGGGTGAATCTGAGTAAAACATGGATTAGCGAATAATGCTCCTTTACGGTGGGCTTTCCATGCCGCTGTAACATTCGATCCCATCGCATTGGTAGATAGGTAGAATACGTTGCCATATCCGCCACTGGCCAATACTACAGCATGAGCGCTGTAGGACTTGATTTCACCAGAGATCAGGTTTCGGGTTACCACGCCACAGGCTTTCCCATCCACTATTACAACATCCAGCATCTCCTCACGGGTATGGAGCGTAACTTTTCCAGCTGCAACCTGACGGCTCAACGCACTGTAAGCTCCCAGCAAAAGTTGCTGACCGGTTTGCCCTTTTGCATAAAAGGTACGAGACACCTGTGCACCACCAAAAGAGCGGTTAGATAACAAACCACCATATTCACGGGCGAAAGGTACTCCCTGCGCAACTGCCTGGTCAATGATATTCACACTAACCTGAGAAAGGCGATACACATTGGCTTCTCTGGAGCGGTAGTCTCCTCCTTTTACAGTATCGTAAAAAAGTCTGTAAACACTATCACCATCATTTTGGTAGTTTTTAGCAGCATTGATACCTCCCTGAGCTGCAATACTGTGAGCTCTTCGTGCACTATCCTGAAAGCAAAAAGCTCTGACATTATAGCCAAGCTCAGCCAGGGATGCACTGGCAGAAGCACCCGCCAGTCCGGTACCAATTACGATGATCTCGTATTTCCTTTTGTTTGCCGGGTTGACCAGCTTTATATCAAATTTATGTTGGTCCCACTTTTCTGCCAGTGGGCCACTGGGTATTTTGGAATCCAATTGAAAATTATCGTCTAATGGCATTATAGTATATTATTTTGTGTCAGGTAAACGTAAACAGGAATTAAGGCAAAAAGCGCAGGAACGGCAATAGCGAAAATTCTTCCAATACTTTTTATAACTGGTGTATATGCCTTGTGGTTCAAACCCAGGGTTTGAAAAGCACTTTGAAATCCGTGATCGAGATGATAAGCCAGTCCTGCCATTGCAAGAACATAAATTATGACATACCACCACTGTGAAAAAGCAGCAATCACAACCGTATGAAGGTCTTTCAAATCCGTTCCTTCCATCATCGGAACTGCTCCAAATTTTAATTCAAACCAGAAAGATTTTAAGTGAATGATCAGGAAAACCAAAACAATCAGCCCAAGGAGGGTCATGCTTCGGGCATTCCACGTGCTGCTCTGGGCAGGTTTGTTGTATGAATACCTTACCGGGCGTGCCTGAGTATTCATTCTTCCCAGAACAATCGCATATATCACGTGAAGAATAATACTGATATATGTCAGATAAGACAAAACCTTGACAAAGGGATTGGTCGTCATGAATTTGGTATATTCATTAAACGCCAATTGGGAATCCTCCACGAAAAGCACCAGGTTCCCCGCCAGGTGGCCGATGAGAAATATGATCAGGAATCCTCCAGTGAGAGCCATAATCAATTTCCGGCCAATTGTATGAGAGAAAATATTTACAACTGTAGCCATATATAGAAGTTTGTTAGTTTATAGTCAACTGTCAAAATTATCAGGGGATCATACTAATGTCAAGCAAAATTTCCATGATTTTTCGCACTTTGTCAGTTTCATTACCAACAATTAAACTATTTCAGGGTTAAAATGGTTAAAAATATGTTGTTTATTAAAAATGATTAGTATTAAATTTGCATTCGGTTAATTGTTTTATTAACATATTTTTATTATAACCAAACTTAAAGTAAAAGTAATCAGATGAAAAAGGTATTTGTTTATTTATTGGGAATCATGGTATTTTTTGCTGTTGCATGTAGCAGCGAAAAAACCGGAGATACCGAAACTGCAGCTGCAGATTCAACCGGTACTGATGTTGCTGTTGCTCCCACAAACTTCTGGGAAGGTGAAGTAAGTGATGTTGTTTATGGAGAAGCAGGAACTCCTGCTGAAGCTGAAGCTGCTGTAACTTACACCGTAGACGCTGCTTCCAGCAGTGTTGCCTGGTATGGAGAAAAGGCTGCTTACGGCCATAATGGTACCATCGATGTACAGGAAGGAAGATTTGAAGTAGTTGACGGAAAAGTTGTTGGTGGATTTTTTATTATCGATATGACAACTATTAAAGACCTGGATATTGATGATGCTGAAAAAAATGGAAAACTCGTAGGGCACCTGAGCTCTGACGATTTCTTCAACGTAGAAATGTATCCATCTGCCAGCCTGGTTATCACCAAAGCTGCTAGCCTTGAAGGTTCTACTTACATGGTTTCTGGTAACCTGACTATCAGAGATAAAACACAGCAAGTTACTTTCCCGGCAACAATTGATGTAGCTGACGATGGCGTTACTGCTGAGGCTACTTTTGCTATTGACCGTAGCAAATTTGATGTAAAGTACAATTCAGGTACGCTAATCGTAGATTTAGCTGCTGACCAGGTTATCAGTGATGATATTGCTTTCAATATCCAGTTGGTAGCTTCTCCTTCTGAAGCTGCTCAGGCTGAATAATTGATTTCATAACTTATAAAAAAAGAGGTTGTCTTTCGCAGACAACCTCTTTTTTTATGGTTATTGATCATTATCTACACCTGAACCGCCTGAATAGCCATTCTTAAATCTTCCGCAGAAACACCTTTAAATTCGTTAAACTCTACAGGCTCACGATCTGTGATGGCGGTTGGAATATTATCCAGCAACTGATCAAATTCTTCCTTGCTGAGATCCAGAATAAACTGAGCAATCTCATCTGATTGAGGATTAGCTGGCAGATACTTTTTATACATCTGGGCAATAGCTTTCAACATCCAGATATAAGGCTGCAAATCAGTAGTAGTGGAAGCAGCTTCACTGTCGATCCAGGCAACCCCTACTTTTTCGATTGAATCAGTCTGCTGAAGTTCAGACTTAAGCAAAAGTTCAATGTCAAAAGCAAATTTCTTTTCAATCATATCATTGACGATATGAAGAACAGTTTCTTTCTTAAATGCTTTAAAACCACACTGTGTATCAATGATATAGCTGAGGTTGGGCACCATGTGTTTCCACAGATAAATGAATAATTTACCCCGGTCGTTACGGCTGCCTTTTTTGATGACGACTGAATTTCCCTCTCTTCTTGAAGCAACGCAGACGTTTTTCCCTTCATTAATAATAGAGTCCATCAATAACCCTACCTGCCCCAAATGAGTGGAAAGGTCAGCATCCGTAAAAACGATAATATGATTGTCATGCTGGCTATGGGTAGCGGCATCCCACATTCCATAAGTAATGGCTCCCCCTTTCATGCTGTCTTTGGTTGAAGTCATGGGAGCCGTAACTTCCAGTCCTTCAGCAATTGCTTCTTCGAGGAATAATACTCTCACTCTGTCTTCGAGGCCTTCTTTGGCAGCAATTTCACGGGCAATTTTTCCACTGCCTTCAGGACAACCATCGTCAACAATCACCAGTTCCCAACTCAAGTGAGGATATTCATCAAAAAGGTCGGATAATTGGGCAGCTTTCTGCCGTAAGAAATCTTCCCCATGTTCGTGTTCTTCACTGGTAAGAATACGGTTATTTTCCTTATAAACTGCAAAAACAATCGACACTTTGGTCTCTTCCTTGATATTTTTGACGATCAGCTTCGACCTGGCAATTTTCAATGCTAATAATACAAGAATCGTTGTTTCATCCTTGGATTGAATCCATTCTTTTTCGAGCGCATCCAACTGAGAAATATCGTCAGTATGGCTCAGAATCAAAGAAACTTTTTCTTTTACTAAAGCAAGGTGATCGGGGTTGGTAAGATCGGGAGCAGAGGGGCAATTGTCAAAAATGTTTTCCAGCATTTTGTAATTTTTAATTGGTTTGAGCAAGTCAATTTTATTGAGGAAATAAATTGTCGGCGAAAAGCAAAATATTCCCGATACGCAAATTATCAAATTTGCAGCAATTTCCTATTTTCCTATTAAATAAGAGGATTAGTGTCAAATATCCTGCCATTCAGGCAGTTATTTCAGTGCGCCATCGAGCCAGTAAATCAGATTGCGGACAAACTGTAAATTGTCTTTGGTAAAAGGCGCATTCACGCCCATCGAAAAGAAATTATCTATCAATCACTATTTCCTTTCTTTCCGAGTCCAACCCTCCATTTGACAAAACGCAGAAATAAACTCCATCCTCCAATGAGGAGATATCCACTTTTACCCTTCTTTTACTACCGGAAAAAACAAAGTCCTTTTTGGGTACTCCTGAAGCAGAAAAAATCGTAAATCGGGCGGGGCGATCTCTTTGGGGAATATTTACCCATGCTTTTAGTTCGGGTTTTTTAGGGTTCAAAGCAACCTCGGTAATCGCAGGAACAATGAGTCCTATCGCATCACTTCGCCTTTTCCACCAAACCAGGCCAACTCCCGCGAGAATAAGGAAGATCAGGGCCAGTATCATCCCCAGATAACTTTTCCCGGTTTCTGGTACTACGGGAATGTCATCAACGGTCCTGGGATTTTCTATAATGGGTATTCTAAAAGAGGTGTTTAGTGAAAATTTTTCTTCTCCCTGATCAAAGACGATTTTTACGGATCTGCGATCTCCTGATTTGATATTTGCATTGGGAGAAGTATAGGTAAGTTCATATACTTCCTGTAAATAAGAGCTAAGATTCAGGTATATATCTTCCAGTTCTTCGGGTGATTCAGCATAGAAAAAATCACCTCCCGTTTTCCGGGCGACCTTTTCAAAATGGTTCTTATCAATCTCTCCCACTCCAATAATATACAGAGGAATGTCCAAAATATCTGCGCTCTGCGTAATCGTTTCCAGCGGAGTTTCTGATCCCTGATCCTCTCCTCTGGCCATAGCCACTATAATTTTTCGCCCACTGTAGGGATTCAAAGCCTCAATGCCCAGTTGAAGTGCGTCATAAAAAACCCGTCCCTCTTTCTCTGGTTCCAAAGAACCTAAAATCATTTCCATCACTGTCAGATTATCATTGAGGTCGGTATTACTGATGGTAGCGGCATAATTGACCATAATGATTGAATCCCCGGGAAATTTTAAAGAACCCATAAAGGCTTTTATTCCTTCCTTCCCATAAGACATGGAAGCGGAATAATCTTCCTCACTCTCACTTTCCATTTTCTCAGAACAATCAAACAAAATGGCAACTTTTATCTTATGATTAAGTCGGTTACTTTCAAATTGTATATCATTGACCTTCTTGTCATTTTCATAAACCTGGATAAAAGCGGTATCAGTCTGGATTTGGCGATCTCCATTGAGGATCAATACCACTTCGGGAAAAGAGTCGGGAATGATTGATTTGACAGATAATTTCGCTGAATCAGGATGAGCATTATCCTGGGCAAAAACCGAAAAGGTGATTCCCATCCAGATTCCCCACAAACTGACACAGATTAATCGTAATTTTGCTGGAAATATCATGAAATTCATGATTGAATTTAATTCTCCACTGAAAGTACACTTTATTTTTTAATTTGCCGATACAAACTGTTTTGAACGTTGGAAAAAAGGATTAAACGCTCGAAAATTATCAATGATCCGGTACATGGTTTTATCGATGTACCCCGGGGAGTATTGCTGAATCTGATTGATGACCCTGCCTTTCAGCGCCTGCGGAGAATCAAACAACTGGGGCTTAGTTCGATGGTTTATCCCGGAGCGGTTCACACCCGTTTTAACCACGCCCTTGGGGCGATGCACTTAATGCGGCAGGCGCTGGACGCATTAAAGCGTAAGAAAGTAAAAATCAGCAAACAGGAATACAAAGCAGCTTTAATCGCAATTTTATTGCATGATATTGGCCATGGGCCTTTTTCCCATGCCCTTGAATACGCCATTATCCCCAACCTGCATCACGAGGACATGAGCCTGGCATTGATGCATTATCTCAATAAAAAGCATAAGGGAAAACTCGATCTGGCCATTGAGATTTTTGAAGGAAATTACGAAAGGACCTTTCTTCACCAACTCGTTTCAAGTCAACTGGATATGGACCGAATGGATTATCTGATTCGGGACAGTTTTTTTACAGGTGTAGCAGAAGGGGTTGTGGGAATTGACCGGATTATTAAAATCCTTACTGTAGCTAATAATCAGCTGGTTTGCGAGGATAAAGGGATTTATTCCATTGAAAAATTTATTGTTTCCCGGCGGCTGATGTACTGGCAGGTTTACCTTCATAAAGCGGCTGTAGCTGCCGAAAATATGATGTTGAATATCCTGCGTCGGGCCAGGGAGCTGGTCAATCAGGGCGAAAATATCTATCTGGATGAAAATCTGGGTTATTTTTTCCATCATCCTGTCTCCCATGAAAATCTGTCTGATGAAGTGATAGAAAGATTTATTCGTCTGGATGATAATGATATCGAACATGCCATCAAAAAATGGCAATATGACAAAGACTTTGTATTGTCAAATCTCTGCAAACGAATCCTGAGTAGAAACCTGTTGAAAGTACAATTTGTCAATGAAACTCCCGACTCAGAACTAGTAAGGAAAAAGAAAGAGGCTTTCGCTAAAAAAGCAGGAATTTCGGTCGAAGAAGCTGCTTATTTTGTTTTTAGCGATACAGTTCACAATCAGGCTTATCTGGAAGGAAGCAAAGAACCCATTCGCATTCTGTTCCGAAATGGAGATATTCAGGATTTGGCTACCGTTACCGATACACAGAGTATTCATGCGCTTGCCCAGCCGGTTGTAAAGGCGTTTTTTTGTTTCCCGGATGAGGTGCGGTGATTTTTCCAGATAGGATAATATTCAGCAAAGAAACAATCGATAAGAGCATATTCTTACTATTTTCTCTGTGAACCTCTGTGTTATTCTCTGTGAACCTCTGTGAAATAGCTTTTCTCAATCGCTCCGCGATACAAGTTGAATTATAACACGGAGGTTCGCAGAGGAGCACAGAGGTTCACGGAGAGGAGTGGAGTAGAATTTTACTCACCATAAGTATAAAACCCTCTTCCTGTCTTTCTTCCCAAATGTCCAGAGGCAACCATATTCTTTAATAAAGGACAAGGCGCGTATTTCGGGTTGCCAAACCCTTCATACAATACATTCAGAATTGCCAGACAAACATCCAGTCCGATAAAATCAGCCAATTCTAAAGGTCCCATGGGATGAGCCATGCCCAATTTCATGACTGTATCAATTTCTTCGACTCCGGCCACTCCTTCAAAGTGGGTATAAATCGCTTCATTAATCATAGGCATGAGGATGCGGTTGGCGACAAAACCAGGGTAGTCATTCACCGGAACCGGAACCTTCCCCAGATCTTCAGAAAGCGCCAATATATCCGCTGTTACTCCTTTTGAAGTATCATATCCATTGATCACTTCTACCAGTTTCATCATCGGAACCGGATTCATAAAGTGCATTCCGATTACCTGGGATTTTCTCTGTGTAGCAGCAGCAATTTCTGTAATAGAAATAGAAGAAGTATTGGTAGCAAGAATGGCATGTTCGGGAGCAAAGCTATCTATGTCCTTAAAAATATTCAGTTTTAAATTTTTATTTTCTGTTGCTGCTTCAATCACCAGATCACAGCCACTGACTCCTTCTTTCAGATCAGTAATGGGGTTAATACGGGCAAGAGAGGCCGCTTTATCCGTTTCTGTAATTTTTTCCTTCTTTACCTGACGGTCCATATTCCGGGAAATCACAGAGAGTCCATGCTGTAAAGCTGCTTCCGAGATATCAATCAGGTTTACTGAATATCCAAACTGTGCGAAGACGTGGGCGATGCCATTTCCCATCGTTCCGGCGCCAATTACTGCAACTCTTTGAAACTTATCAATCATTAATTTATGTGTATTTAGTACTTATCAAAAAGACTGAAAACTAGGAATTATCTGAAGATTCTCCAATATTTGGATTAAATTATTATTCATGAGAACCAAGAGTAACAAAGCGGATTAAAGACCCTGTTAAGGGTCTAACGTCGGCTAACGCCTGGTAGAAATACGCAAATTTCCCCTCCTCTTCCCGATTATTGCGCCGCTGCGGCGCAATAATCGGGGGATATTGATGAAATCGTTTGATTTCTACCCACGTTTGAGACCTATCGGCTTCTTAAATAACCTTTTACCCTTTAGCTCCGCCTGGATTTGCCAATTTACATTATTCATCACTTTTTCATTTTACATATGAAGATACCCATAATCTCTATTCTCCTTGCCTCGATCCTATTTCTAAACTGCTCTGAAAAAAAGGCAGAAACGAACAGAGAAACTACCATCGCTGATATGGAAGAAACAAAGGTGCAGGCCCCAACCCACCAGCAAATCATCACAGTACACACTCCGAACTGGAATGCAGTTGAAGGAACTCTGCGAAGGTTTGAATGGAACGGGGAAACATGGACTGAAATCGGTAACGCCATCGACATTGTCGTAGGAAAAAAAGGAATGGGATGGGGTCATGGTCTGGAAAACTACCAGGATCGGGAAGGTCCTGTCAAACATGAAGGAGACCTGAAATCTCCCGCAGGGGTTTTTGCCCTGGGCTCTGCTTTTGGTTATGCCCCAAAAGAAGAGGTCAGTTGGATCAAAACAGACTATCATCATGTAACCAAAGCGACAATGTGTATAGAGGATGGGACATCAGCGTACTATAATCAAATAATCGACGAAGGGCAGGCCCAGACAGACTGGAATAGCACGGATCACATGCTCCGCAAGGATGACTTATATGAATGGGGAATGTTTGTGGTCCATAATAGCCCTCAGGCAGTAAATGGAGACGGGTCCTGTATATTTTTGCACGTGGCAGAAATAGATGATGATGGCACAGCAGGGTGTACAGCAATGGCGAAATCCCGAATGTTGGAAATTTTACAGTGGGTGGATGAAACTAAAAATCCAATACTTATACAAACCCCAGAATTTACACAGAAAGAATTCCATGGATTGTATAATTTAACTGGCATATTTTAATTTCCGTGTACCAAACTCACTCTTTGGTAAGGAAATTTTAGCTAATCTGGCAGAATATCCATACCAGTCAGGAGCAATTTCGGCAGTTTAATTCATAAGGTTCGACCATTCAGACCAGCAGATTAACCGTTAACGATTTTTCCGGTATGGTCTTATTTTTCCGGCAAACTATTTGCTCTATTAAATGCAAATGAGAGAAAATAATTAAACTCTTATTAGTTCTAATAAATGATAATAACACATGTACTACATTCGTAAATCAGGAGGATCCTGGTATATAAGAAATAATGCTACCGGCATAGGAAGGCAACTAAGTGAGCAGGAAGTTAAGGCGCTGTTGGAAGAGTTTCCAAACCTACGCAATAGTACAACGGTAACATATTTCAGAAACAGGGTAAACTCCATCACCAATTTGCCTTAGTACAAATCAAGCACCAGCATTGCGCTGGATATACATTCCTAATAAGTTTTTTCATGGTGTTTGTTTGGGTTTGGACCGCTCCTTCAAAATGGGGGGCGGTTTTTTTTTGTTAACATCTCATTAACCTTTTGACAGGTAACTTTTCCCTCCTCCCTGCATTATTCCTTTAGAAACAGTGATTATTTTTCCCCTTTTGGCTATGGTACTCCAATGATACCTTTACCGTCAATGGGAATGTACCATTTGTGGAATCTCTCATTTTTCTAATCTGTTAATTAAAGACTAACTGGCAATTGGCTATTGGCCTTTAGCTTTTGGCTTTGGGAAATTGCTAAAGGCAAACAGCTAAAGGCCAATTGCCAACCACTAACTAACAACCCCATGAAGGCTTTAACATGGGCAGGACCTATATTATGGGCGATCTGCCAAACCGGAATTTCCGGCCACCTCCTTGCACAGCCAACCGTTGGTTTTCATCTC
>JAGQVA010000018.1 GCA_020438265.1 Bacteroidota bacterium | reverse complement strand
TTGTTTTTTTTTTTTTTTCTCTTTATCGCCTCACTCAGCGTAATACCCTCATTATTCTCAATGATAAGGAAGATGCGCTGTATTATTATAACGTTCTTCAGTGATTGATGCCGAAAAAGGAAATTTTGCTGTTTCCCGCTTCGTATAAACGGCCTTATCAGGTAGAGGAAATTGATAATGCGAATGTTCTGCAGAGGGCAGAGGTGTTAAATGAACTCAACCACACTCAACACGGTCGGCAGCTCATTATCACATTTGCGGAAGCGCTGAATGAAAAGGTTGTTAATAAAAAAGCGCTGGTAAAAAATACGCTGGAGATTGTTCAGGGTACAGAACTGGGGATGGAATTTGTCCTGGAATTGCTGGAGGAGTTTGGGTTTGAAAGGGAGGATTATGTGTACGAACCAGGACAATTTGCTGTACGTGGAGGTATTCTGGATGTGTTTTCTTTTGCGCATGAATTACCATACAGAATAGAATTTTTTGGTGATGAGATTGATACGATCCGCACGTTTGATCCGGTTACGCAGATGTCTGAGGAAAAGGTCAAACGAATCAGCCTGATTCCCAATATTCAGCAGAATCTTCGTTCAGAAGAGCATGTTTCTTTTCTCGATTATATTTCTCCAACTACACTGGTTTTCTCACAAAATCTGTCTTTTGTAGAGGCTGATCTGGAAAGATTATACACCAAAGCCGAAGAACATTATAAAAACCTGCTGAAAGCCAGTGGAAAAGGCGCATCAAGTAGCCCGCCGGAAAAGATCTATTATGCACCTGCTGAGTTCCGCCGGGAAATCAATCACTTTTCTGTGATCGAACTGACCACCAAAAGTTTTTTCCCCGATTATAAAGAAATCCTTTCCTGGCCTGGGAAACCACAACCTGCTTTCCATAAAGAGTTTACCTTACTGGCCAGCCATTTAAAGGAAAACACAAAGGCAGGGATCGATAATTACGTCATTGCCAATAGCGAAAAACAAATCAAACGTCTGGAAGAGATTTTTGAAGAGGTTGATCCTGATGTAAAATTAGCTGGTGTTTCCGGGGAGATTCACGGTGGATTTGTGGATGAAATTCTCTCTTCCGCATTTTACACGGATCACCAGATTTTTGATCGTTACCACCGGTTTAAGACTAATAAAAACGTAAAACGCTCTCAGGCGATTACCCTGAAGCAACTCAAAGAGCTGAATCCGGGGGATTTTGTTGTTCACATTCACCACGGAATTGGAAAGTTTGCCGGACTTCATACCATTCAGGTTGGGAAGCATATTCAGGAGGCGGCGAAGATCATCTATAAAAACGGCGATGCAATTTTTGTCAATGTCAATTCCCTGCACAAGGTTTCCAAATATACGGGAAAGGAAGGTGCGGTTCCCAAACTGAGTAAACTGGGTTCGACTGCCTGGGCCAAAACCAAAGCCAAAACCAAATCGCGGATCAAGGAACTGGCTTTTGACATGGTTTCTCTTTACGCCAGACGGAAAGCCAGTCCGGGGTTTGCTTTTACTCCTGATACCTATTTGCAGCAGGAACTGGAGGCTTCTTTTATGTTTGAAGACACGCCAGACCAGCTAAAAACAACCGAGGAAGTAAAAAAAGATATGGAAAACCCGCATCCTATGGACCGGCTGGTTTGTGGGGATGTAGGTTTTGGAAAAACGGAAATCGCTATTCGTGCGGCATTTAAAGCGGCTACAGACGGGAAACAGGTGGCAATTCTGGTTCCGACGACCATTCTGGCTTTACAGCATTACAAGACATTTAAAGCGAGATTGAAGGATATGCCTGTAGAGGTAGATTATGTCAATAGATTCAAATCCAGCAATCAAATCACCGAAACCCTCAAGAACGTCCAGGCTGGAAAAGTGGATATTCTGATTGGAACACACCGACTTGTTTCCAAGGATGTCAAATTCAAGGATTTGGGGTTGTTAATTATTGACGAAGAGCAGCGTTTTGGGGTGAATGTCAAGGATAAACTCAAATTACTGAAGGCGAATCTGGATACCCTGACGCTGACAGCGACACCTATTCCGCGAACTTTGCAGTTTTCCCTGGCTGGAATCAGGGATTTGTCTGTGATCACGACACCGCCGCCAAACCGACAGCCGATTGAGACACTTCTTACGACATTTTCTCATACAGTTTTAAGAGACGCAATTATTTACGAATTAAAGCGGGGAGGGCAGGTCTTTTTTATTCATCCAAGAGTCAGAGACATTGAGGAAGTAGCCGAAACCATTCGTCAGTTGGTTCCTGATGCACGTATCGGCATTGGCCACGGTCAGATGACAGGTCAGCAGCTGGAAGATGTCATGTCTAATTTTATCGAAGGAGAATATGACATTCTGGTTTCAACGACCATTGTCGAGTCAGGACTGGATATTCCCAATGCCAATACGATCATTATTAATGAAGCCAATAAATACGGCCTGGCCGATCTTCACCAGATGCGGGGTAGGGTAGGGCGTTCCAACCGGAAAGCATTTTGTTATTTGCTGGCTCCGCCCGAGATTGTTTTGACCTCGGAAGCTCGTCAGCGCCTCAAGGCGATGGAGGAGTTTTCCGACCTGGGCAGCGGGTTTCACATTGCCCTGCGGGATCTGGATATTCGTGGTGCCGGAGATTTGCTGGGAGGAGAACAAAGCGGTTTTATCTCCGAGATCGGTTATGATTTGTATCACAAAATTCTGGATGAAGCAGTCCGTGAATTAAAAGAAGAACATTTCTCAGACTTGTTTGCCGAAGAAATTAAAAGCAAAAAAACCATCTGGGTGGATGATTGTAAAATTGACCTGGATCTGGATATTCGTCTTCCTGAACCTTATTTGCCAAGTATTCCTGAAAGGCTGAAGTTTTACCGCAGAATTGCCGGTGCTGAAAGTGAAGCTGAACTCCAGGAAATATCCGTTGAAATGACGGATCGTTTTGGGAAAATGCCTCCTCCGGTAGAAGCATTATTTGACGCAACACGCATACGGGAGAAAGCCCGCCGCCTGGGAATTGAGCGGGTGTTTCTCAAAGGAAATACCCTTCGTCTTTTCTTTGTCTCCGACCGAAAATCCTCCTTTTATGAGTCTCCTGCCTTCCTTAGAATCATTGAATATGTACAAACTTTTCCGGTGAAAGTGAAAATTAAAGAAAGTGATAAATACCTTTCTTTGATCTATGGAAATGTCAATCATACTTCTGAAGTATTAGAGAAATTGCAGGATTTGTCAAATTTTGTCAAAATTGCAGCAAGCATTTCTGACTAATTAAACCAGGTTTCTGGTTGTTGATGTAGTAAAATTGTCAGTTGAATATTTTTTGATTGACATATTACGAAATTAGTGATATTTGTCACTTAAGAATAGTCAGATTTGCACTTTATTTGCATATAAATCACTGCTTGTAATAGTGGTTTGAAAGGCTCAGACCCGTAATTCTATTCAAAATTACCATTCTGTTTATCCAAATTTTGGAGGGCTGCTGTTTTGTGTGAAACGTAAGCAGGCTGAATATTTAAGAGGTTACTGAAATTTAATTAGAGTATGACACTGCGTTTTACTTTCAATTGCTCGTTATTATTTATTTTTTGTTTAATTCTTTATTCCGGAAATATTTTTGCTCAGGATTTTACAATGAGCGATCTTTCCGGAACAAATGTCACCAAGCCTACCAATCTTGCCTTTGGCCCTGACGGAAGGCTTTACATTACCAATCTTGATGGCCAAATCTATATTTATGAAGTAAGAAGAAATGGTGTGGACGACTATGAAGTTGTTCCCGGCACAGAGGAAGTGATCGATCTGATCAAAGACATTCCCAACCATGATGATGATGGAACACTTAATACGGCTCCTGCCAACCAAAAACGTCAGGTTACTGGAATGGTATTAGCAGGAACGGCTGCTAATCCGATTATGTATGTGGGCTCAAGTGATCCCCGAATTGGAGGAGCATCGAAGGGAGACAAGAATCTGGATACCAATTCCGGAACCATCTCAAGGCTTACCTGGAACGGATCTTCCTGGGAAAAGGTAGATTTGATTCGGGGGCTTCCGCGTTCGGAAGAAAACCATGCCAATAATGGTATGGCTATTAAAGATGATACCCTTTTTGTTTCGATTGGTAGTAATACCAATCTGGGGGCGCCCTCGGATTATTTTGCATGGTTGGGTGAAACCTACTATACAACCGGGATATTCTTCATGGAGTTATCTATCATCGATACTTTCTCCAATAAAGTAGATATTTACGGAAATACCTATAAGTATAATCTTCCCACAGTTGATGATCCAGACAGGGTAAATATCAGTGCGGTAGATGGATTTACTGATACGAATGATCCTTTTGGTGGTAATAACGGATTAAACCAGGCCAAATACGATCCTGCCGGACCCTTAAAGATATACACAAGAGGAGTGCGAAACGGATACGATCTTTTGATAACTTCTCAGGGATATTTATTCACTATTGACAATGGTGCTAACCCGGGATATGGAGACAATCCGGAAAATGAAGGTCCTCCGGTAGGTGGTGTATCTAACATTACAAACAATTATACAGGTGCCGAACCAGATGATGCCAACAACAAAAATGGATTATACTTTATCCCTGGTTACAACCATTATTTCGGGCATCCCAACCCTATTCGCGCAAACCCCAGCGGAGCCGGATGGTGGGACGGTGTAAATAATACATTCCGTACGGATACTTCAGTTGCTTTCCCTTTACCAGCTGACTGGCCTCCGTTGCCAGTGGGTATGGCAGATCCGAGAGAAGGCGAATTAATCCTTCCATTCGATGAAAACCAGGCTCTTGCATGGTATTTTATCTCAACCAATGGTTTGACTGAATATACTGCTTCCAACCATGGTGGAATCTATCAGGGGGATATCCTGGGTGCGAGTTTTAATAAGAAAATCTACCGTACAGATCTTGATGCTTCAGGTAAGGCACTGGATGCAGGTGGAAACAGTACTTTCTTTGATACAGGTATCAATGGTTCTAAACCACTTGATATAATAGCTCTGCCTGATGGCGGGTATTATCCCGGAACTGTCTGGATGGCAGACTATAACCAGGATGTTATCCGAATTTTAGAACCAACAGATTTCTGTCAGAATACAGATGCCGAAGCGGCATTTGTGGTAGACCCGAGCGGAACCGGAAATATCGATGTATCAACCGATGGAGCAGGTTCTTTTCAGATTACCAATAACTCAGGTAGCGGGCAGCAGATCGAAATGGTTACCATTGACCTGAGTACAGCGATTTTCCCTGATATGGTTTTTGATCCAAACGGAACAGCGGGTGATGATTTTGCCAAAGTGTTGACTGCTGATGGGGGATCGGTTGCTACCGGATTTTTTGCCAGCAATCTTACAGGAGCTCATGATAACGGATTTGATAAACTGGAACTTTCATTCAGTAATTTTGATCCGGGAGAAACCTTTACTTTTTCCATTGATGTAGATCCAACCAGCATTCAGGGAGAAACAGCCCCGGGCACCAATAATGCCGGGTATGTTTCCGGAATGGAACTGACAGGAGCGCAAATCATTGTATTCTATAATGGTTGTTCATTAGACACCTCACGAATTTTCCCTATCTCGGGTGATGTGGAAGGTGCAGAAAATTGTATCAAGGATCCTCTGCCTACAGCTGGATCTCCTACACTGGAAATTGTAGGGTTAACCGGACCGGATCTGGTTGTATTTTCCACTTCTCAAACTGCCCGGGTAACGGGTTCAGATGGAGATAGTGTAAGGTTGTTTGTGATGGAAGGTGGGCTATATGTAAATGGCGCCGGATTTGATATCGATGCTTTTGAGGCGAATAAACTGGTCAATGTAACTGAGTATAATGGAAAGATTGGGGTGAGCGGATACATTGATATTCCGATTACCCTGACCAAAGCAGACAATGATGCGGGCATCAACCATGTTGTCGCTGTGATTCATGATTCTGGTTGCACCAGCGATCTTTCCGAGGTATGGCGATTGAAATATGAAACACCCACTACTCCGGTTGACTATCGAATAGCTATCAATGCGGGTTCTCTGTCTACGCCTGACGCACAGCTTTTCCCCTATCTGGCTTTCAATTTAGCTGATACTTTTTCAGTGGGTAATGCAGTGTTGACAGCCGAGCCGGGACAGACCATTAACCTTACTGTAGTGAATAATGACACTGCGGATCACAACTTCCAGGTTCAGGGAGCGACTGTTAGTGCAGCAGCCATTGCACCTGGTGATTCCGCTACATACTCATTCTCATTTCCACAAGAAGGAGAGTTTATTTTCTATGACAATCTTTCCGGACAGAATGACTCATACATGGGGCTGGCAGGTCTGATTGATGTGCAGAATTTTTCCGGTAAACGATTCTACTGGAATATCAGAGAGCAGCAGAGTTTGTGGAACTTTTTGATTGCTTCAGGTGGTTCTGTCAATTATCCCGACTATGAGCCAGATTACTTTACCGTCAATGGAAAAAGTTATCCTGACCTTCAGTTGGATTCGACCGCCATTATTAAGACATCGGTTGACTCAACCATAAGGCTTGTGATTGCTAATACAGGGTTAATGAAACACTCTATGCATTTTCATGGATATCATTTGACTGTCATTTATTCATCTAAATATCCAAGCCATGTAGGGAGGATTAAGGATACATTCCCTATTGATCAGTATGAGACACTTATTTTGGAATTAACACCCTCAAAACCTGGAACTTATCCTGTTCACGACCATAATCTGATAGCAGTTACAGGTGCTGGCGAATATCCAAATGGAATGATTGGTTTTATCACTATTAGCAATTAAGGAGGAAATCAGATGTTAAAATATAGTATTCAGTTTTTGATATTGCTCGCGATTTGTACTGCTGGCCAGGGGCAGACAATGAAAACATTTGACCTGGTAGGAAGACAGGCTGGTACGCTGGATTTGCATGATGGCCAGACAATCGATCTTTGGGGATTTAAAGAAGGAATAGGAGGGAATGTGACGCTTCCCAGCCCCCTTTTGGTAGTGAACGAAGGAGATTCTGTAACGATTAATGTTTTGAATCAGTCGTCAAATCCGCACACAATCCATTTGCATGGACTGGATGTAAACCAGGCGAATGATGGAGTTGGATCTACTTCTTTTGATATTCCCGGGATTAATGGAACGGGAACCTATAAATTCAAAGCCACTTATGCCGGAACGTATATCTATCACTGTCACGTAGAGACAGTAGTCCATTTGCAATTAGGAATGTATGGAGCAATTGTGGTGAAAGCTGCCAATGGCGCCAATACAGTCTGGACCGGAGGACCTGGTTATACAAAAGACTACACCTGGGTGATGTCTGACGTGGATAAAAGCTGGCATGATAATATTCCTATGAATGGGTCATTGCCCGGTTTTGAGCCTGATTATTTCCTGATTAATGGAAAGTCTGATGATCTGTTAAATGATACAACTGTTTCTATAGATGCTAATGACGGAGATACTATTCTGGTTAGATTGGTTAATATCGGTTTCACCATCAATGAAGTAATTTTTCCCTCTGGCATGAATGCCAAAACAGTTATGTCTGATGGCAGGGCTTTCGGTTCCAGTGTAGTAAATGATACAGTGGTTGTTTACCCTGGAGAGAGATATGATGTATTGGTAGACTTCTCAAGTGCGATTACCGACAGCATTCAGGTAAAATACTACGACATGTATTCCGAAACAGAACTGTATAACAACAGAGTTCCTTTGTCTGCAACACCTCCTCCGCCAGATCCTAAAATTACCTATGGCCAGAATGATGATTTCACTGATGGCTCGACTCAGGACTGGGTAAGTGGTGGCGCAAACCCCAATCCTCCGGTAAATATTTCTTCCGGTGGTCCTGGTGGAGCTTCTGATGCCTATTTGCAGATTGAATCCAACGGAGCTGGTGGAGGTGGTGGAGCTGGTGGAAAACTGGTTACCTTTAATACCGGCCACTGGACAGGTGATTATATCACCGAAGGGGTTACCCGCATCAATATGGATGTAAATAATATGAGCGGTCCTGATTTGAATATGCGTTTGAGAATTGATGGACCAGGAGGAACTTTTTATTCTCTGGATTCTGTTCATATTCCTGCTGGCAGCGGATGGATAAACGTAGATTTTGATATGGCTGAAGGAGATTTAACCGGAGGTTCCAATTACGACTCAACCATGAGCGCAGTAGCAAATATCTGGCTTTGGCACAGTAGCGACCTGACCTTCCCCGGACCTCCTTCTATTAATACTTTGGGAATAGATAATATGCTGGCTACCAGTGCCGCAACTTTTCCTGTAGAATGGCTTTCTTTTAAAGCCCGTCCGGTTGGTAACCAAATCAAACTTACCTGGGAAACTGCTTATGAGCAGAATAATGAAGGTTTTGAGGTCGAAATGGCCCGGGATGATGTGCTGAAAAACTTTAACTCAATCGGATTTGTGGAAGGCGCAGGGAACTCCAGCCGCCCCATTAAATATGATTTCCTGACAAGTAAATTAAAGCCAGGTGCATATCTTTTCCGTCTTCAGCAAAGAGATTATGACGGAAATGTAGAGTACAGCGATATCGTATCGATTGTCATGGAAGGAGATCTGTTTGCTTCTCTTTATCCTAACCCGGTCATTGAGCCTACCACTACAATGGAAGTGAATCTGCCGCAGGCAGGGGCTACAAAGATTGAAATTATCGATCTGTTTGGCCGTCAGGTAAAAAGCCTGGATATGGGAGAATTATCCAAAGGATTCCACACATTTGAAGTAGATCTGGACGACCTGTCAGACGGCGTCTATATTTATAAAGTAACTCACAAATTGAATTCAGTAACCGCTAAGTTCATGGTTCTTCGAGGTTAAAGCCTAATGATTAATCTGTAGAATCAACAATGTCGGTAAGTATTGCTTACCGGCATTTTTTATGTACGGTAGTGAGACTATTTGCTTTTCCCAAAAAAATCCCAAATTTTGCCCCAAAAATACATGAAAGTCAGCCTGATTACCGTCTGCCTCAATTCTGAAAAATATATCCAGACCTGTATCGATTCAGTCCTTTCTCAGGATTACCCTCATATTGAATATATTATTATTGATGGAAAATCTACTGATCAGACAGTCGATATTGTAAAATCTTATGACGAGAGAATAAACCACTTTGTGTCAGAGTCTGATAAGGGTCTTTATGATGCGATGAATAAGGGAATTGATCTGGCTACCGGAGATATCATTGGCATTCTCAATGCTGATGATGTTTATGCACATAACCAGGTGATTTCCAGGATGGTAGCGACTTTTGAACGTGAAGATTCAGATGTGGCTTTTGCGGATCTGGTATATGTCAAAGAGGATGATCTGGGTGAAGTGGTTCGCTACTTTCCGGGGAAAGGGTTTCACCCCGGTTGGTTCGCAAAAGGTCTTATGCCGCCTCATCCTACTTTTTTTGTCAGGAAAAAACTCTACGATCAATACGGCAAATTTAATACGTGGTATAAGATTTGCGCTGATTTTGATCTGATGGTGAGGCTGTTTCACACTTACCAGGCTTCATATACTTATCTCCCCGAGGTAATTGTCAAAATGCGAGTCGGTGGAAACAGCGCCTGGGGAAAAAATACCCTGACCATCAATCGTGAAATGCTCCACTCTTGTAAATCCCACGGAATTCCGACCAGTTTGCTCAGAATTTACTCCAAGTACCTTTTGAAAATTTTTCAACTTATTAAGAAACCAAAGACTTAATTGTTTTTATGACAAAAATTCTGATTACTGGTGGTTGTGGATATATTGGTTCACATACTGCTATAGAACTGCTCTCGAACCCCGAAATTGAAGTAATCTCTGTTGACAATCTGATTAATTCCTCAGCACAAACCGCGGACCGGGTAGGACAAATTGCCGGTCGAAATATGAAAAATTACCAGGTGGATGTATGTGATAAAGAAGCGTTAAGCGAAGTCTTTGAAGAAAACCCCGGAATTGAAGGGGTCATCCACTTTGCGGCTCTGAAGGCCGTTGGAGAATCGGTAGAACAACCGCTTCGTTATTACCAAAATAATCTCCTATCACTGATCAATATTCTCGACTGTTGCGAGAAATACGAAGTGAAAAACTTTATTTTCTCTTCTTCCTGTACGGTTTATGGCGAAATCGATCAGTTACCAGTAACTGAACAAACGCCTACTAAAGAAGCAGCTTCTCCTTATGGAAATACCAAACTGGTGGGAGAAAGAATTATCAAAGATTTTATTGCTATTAGCGAAAATGTGAATGCAATTGCCCTGAGATATTTTAACCCTGTAGGTGCGCATGATTCCGGATTAAATGGTGAAGATCCCATTAACAAACCTAATAATCTGGTTCCTGTCATTACTCGTACCGCTTCAGGAATGATCCCTCAATTGACTGTTTTTGGTGGAGATTATGCTACCAGAGATGGTTCTTGTGTCAGAGATTATATTCACGTAGTGGATATTGCAGAAGCACATGTAAAAGCGTTGGAGTACCTGATGGAAGGAAAAAACGAGGATCGTTATGAATATATCAACCTGGGATCAGGGAATGGAGTAACCGTTTTAGAGGCGATTCAGGCTTTTGAAAAAGTTGCTGGTCTCGAACTGAACTATGTAGTAGGGGATCGCAGACCCGGTGATGTGGGAGCGATTTACTCAGATAGTAGCCTGGCAAAGGAAAAGCTCGGCTGGGAAGCCCGACGGGGCATCGAAGAGATGATGGCTTCGGCCTGGAAATGGCAAATGAACCTCAATGAAGGCGTTGCAGTGTGAAAAATATTATGACAAAAAAAGCAGGGAAATCGATTTATTTGATTTCCCTGTTTCTTATTTAAAAGCTAGCACTATTTTTGAAATATTAATTTTAAACTAATTATTTGTTCTTAAATCTTACTTTAACTGTTTAATTTTTGCCAAAATAGTTTTTTAAAGATCGAACAATGTAGATAATTTTGTGTTGTTTACATCAATTGAATCTTTCCGGATGATCATGCGCGCTTTTACAATTTGCGCCCTCTTGTGGTGCTTGGCTCCTTTCTCTAACATTTTCTCACAAGGTACCTGGACTGATGTTTCCTGGAGCGGTACCGATCCCATTGCACGTACAGAATGTACTTTTGTTCAGTCAGGTAACCGGTTTTATCTGGTGGGTGGAAGAGGAATCAACAAACAGGTAATGGAATTCAACTATAATACGAATGTGTGGACAGCCAGGGCTGCTATGCCTGCCAATCTACATCATTTTCAGGCGGTTGAATTGGATGGTTTAATCTATGTTGTGGGAGCATTTGGTGGAAATTTTCCGAATGAAACCCCCAAATCCAATATATATATTTACGATCCTGTGGATGATTCATGGACGACGGGTCCTGAAATTCCTCTGGCTCGTCAAAGAGGAAGTGGGGGTACAGTGGTTTACAATGGGAAAATCTATTGGACTGGAGGCCTGACTGATGGCCATAATGGGGGATGGGTAACATGGACTGATGTTTTTGATCCTAAAACAAACACCTGGGCAAAACTGGCAGATGCCCCCAGGGAAAGAGATCATTTTCAGGCGGTATTAGTCGGGGATAAAATATATACAGCTGCGGGTAGAAGAACCGGAGATGGAGGATCTTCATTTGACAGCACAATTGCTGAGGTTGACATTTATGATATTCCGACTGATACATGGAGTACCCTGCCAGCGAGTGGAAATATTCCATTTGAATGTGGAGGTGCTTTGGCTGTTAATTTTAATGGGGCTGTAGTTGTCATGGGAGGAGAGCAGGCGGGTACTTCGGATGCACTTGAAAAAGTTCAGGTACTGGATGTTTCTACTGGTACGTGGTATATGGCTAATGATATGCATCGGGCAAGGCACGGATCTCAGGCAATTGTCAATAATGACCGAATTTATATGGCGGCTGGTAGCCGCCAGCAAGGAGGACAATTATTGCTGACCAGCGATTCCAATTTCTTCATAGAAGGGGATTTCTCCGGATCAGCACCTTCAGGCACAGCTAATAGTGGAAGCGATCTCAATTCGGGCAATGGAAGCATTTCTTTCCCCGTAACCGTTCCTGGAAATACAAGTAGTTCAAGTGATAAAATACTTGCGAATAATGGCAATCAGGCCATTATCATTACCTCTTTATCTATCTCCGGATCGGGAAGCGGTCAGTTTTCTTTGGCTTTTCCTTACACTTTACCCGTTATACTTGCCCCTGGCGATTCGATGCAAATTGACGTGGATTTTGTTCCCGGTTCATCAGGACCACATTCTGCAACACTGCAAGTACAACACACCGGCGATAATGCGACAGTACAAATTCCTCTTTCCGGAACAGGGGGAACACCTCCTGCTCCTGTAGAACTTCTGGACTTCAAGGTTACGGAAAAAGAAGGAAATGCAATTCTCGAGTGGTCTACCGCTTCTGAATTGAATAATGACTACTTTTCTCTTGAAAAATCAAGAGACGGGCTTTTCTATTCTTCTATCGGAAATGTGCCTGGACAGGGAACCAGTTTTGTGATTCAGGAATATCGGTTTGAAGATACAAATCCTTTTGCAGGAACCTCCTATTATCGGCTTAAACAAGTAGACCTGGACGGTTCTTTTGAGTATTCATCCATTCGGGAATTTCATTTTAATCAGGAAACCGTGCAGGTTTTTCCCAATCCGGTTAATGGCTCGGGTGAATTATTCCTGAATATCAACCTGGAAAGAAAAAATACAGTCGGTGTACAAATGATTGATATGACGGGAAGAATCGTTCTAAACCAGCATTTTGAGGCGCACGGAGGAGAAACAACCCAACAAGTTTCTCTCAATGGTTTGGCCAATGGTGTGTATTGGATGGAAGTGCGTACTCCTTCGGGAAGGATTATGCAGAAGATGATCCTCGTTCAATAATATTTTTTCAGCCCCCAGAACATCCCCATACCAATGACAAGAATGAATACCAACCAGCCCCATGGAAAGGGCTGGTTGGTAATGGGGCTCATATTTCCTACAGGAATAAATCCCGCCCAGAAATATGGATGAGAGTGAAAATCATCATTCTTTGATAAATAATTTAGTTTTGCCTGCTGCAAGGCAATTTGTTTTTCCTTCCCGGGTTTTAGCTGTAAGTAAAAAAGTTCCATCAACTCAGCGGTTTTCTGGTCATTGACCTTCCATAGAGAAGTAACCAGGCTTTTCACGCCGGCAAAGGAAAATCCCCTCGCCAGTGAAGCAATGCCTTCTCCTTTTAGCAGTTTTCCTGTCCCGGTTTCACAGGCACTTAAAACGGCCAGTTCTGCATCCAGATTCAAATTATACAGATCCCGGACAAAAATCCGGTTTTCTTCCAGTGAGTCGTCTGAGGGAGAAAATGCCAGAAAAGAATAATCGATTTTTTCATCATTGGTTGAGCCATGGGTGGCAAGATGAAGAATCTGATAACGGGGAGCTAACCAAAGGAAATTCTGCAAGGTCGCATCACTGCCAAGCAATACTTTTCCGTCAAAAATTTCTCCTGCTATTTGTGCTTCACTTTGATTAAAATAAAGGGGAGAAATATGGGTCCGTGCAGAATGGTTGAATTGAGTGTTTTCAGGAAAAGACGGCCCAAGAGCCAGGATTTTATGACGCCGATACCAACTGTCTGTTTTGCCTCTCATTTCCAACCATAAAGAAGCAGAAAAGGAGTAACTGACAGGATATTTTCGGATCAGATAAGGATGAGAATGGAAAGCATTGGGAGCATTTACTGACTCGGTAAGCATGGCTTCAAAAGGTAAATAACCCAGTAATCCATCGGGGATGATAATCAGGTTTTTACCGCCGGTTTCATTCTCCAATATCCTTGAGAGGAAACGATGATAAAGCTGATAAGCCGATTTTACCCAAACTTCAGCCTGATCCTGATAAAGGGAATCGGACGGGCTTTGGGATTCAAAATAGGTTCCTGTACTTTGTAAAAATTGCTCGATTAATAAGGAATCTGACTGCTGATAATTCAGGTCAATCATCGAAATGTGATCTGCCTCTATCTTGAATCCGTAAAGGGTACTGTCTCCCCGAAAATAGGAAATGAATATATCCCGGTCCGGATTCAGGTGTTGCTGAATTTCTTCCACTGAAGCATAGCTGGATGTATGTTTGAGCCTGTAATATTCAGTATAATGCGTTTCCATCTCCTGAATGAGTGAATCTCTGCTTTGCCCGTAAGAAAAAATTCGGTTTTTTAGCTTGCGAATATATTCCTGATCTGTTAGCTCTTCTTCACTTTCTGCGGAAAAAAGCAGTTTTTCAAAGTGAATCAGGTTTTGATTAAGCTGTGCTTCTTTTTGTAATATTTCATCCGGAATTCCAGCAAACTTTTTCGCCCTGGAATCATAAAGAGCGGAAAGAAGAATAAAGGATTTACTTTGCTCGGAGATGAGAAAAGCCCGGTTGATGTATTGTTGATCCTGTGTTTTTTGGAAAAGCAGATACGCAATTCTCATGGCAGATTCGTACGTTTTTTTAGCCTCTGCACCAAAAAAGGATTTGGATTCGCGGCTGTAATAAGTCGTCCTGATTAAATCAATCAATTGACAATTGACTTCCAACGTGTGGAGGGTTTCTTCCAGATGAGTCAGTTTATTTTCCTGATCATATAAGTTTTTAAGAATTTCTGCTTTTTGATGCAGAACCTGTGTCAACATTACTTTATCCCCCGAAGCCAAAGAAATATTGGGCAATGCATATTTATTTGAAATATCTATATCCGGATCAAAAGTGGCGAGCGCCTGTTGAACCATCGTTAATCCTCCCTCAATATTTCCCATTTTCACCAAACAACGACTGATATTATGATAATTACCCATAATCAGTGGATGGTTCGCTGGTAAAGTTCCTTGTCTGATTGCAAGTGATTTCTGAAAAAAACCGAGAGCTTCTGTATAGTTTTTTTGCTCAAAGGCATTGAGTCCCAGATTATTCCATGCGTTGCTTAGAGCTGGATTTTCACGGCCATATAATTGCGTCCAGATTTGAATGGCTTTTTCGTAGTTGATCTTTGCTTCAGGAAATTGTTTCATTTCTGTTTTGGTGAGCCCCAGATTATTAAAACTTTGAGCAATATTGGGGTGCAGATAGCCATAATTTTCCTGATAAATCGCTTGAGATTGAATAAGAGCTTGCTCCGATAAAAGGAAATCACCGGTTCTGCGATATACCAGTCCGAGATTATTATAAATTCTCGCTACAGAAGGATGAGTTTGACGTCCCTGACTTAAGTGAATTTCCAGGGCTTTCTTTAAATATTCCTGTGCCTTTAGAGGTTCTTGCTGTTTGATGTAAGTAATCCCCAGATTATTATAAATGGACGCCGTGTGAGGACTATTTTCTCCCCATGTATTCAGTGTATTCCGTCTGGCTTTTTCAAAATACTCGATAGCTGTTTGATATTCGCCTGTGTGATTATAAAGATTGGCCAGGTTGATATAACTTTGGACCATTTGCCAGTGATCTTCTCCATATTGCTGAAGATAAATGTCCAAAGCCTTAAATTGCAGCCGAAAGGCAGCTTCATAATCTTCTTTTTGTTTGTACACATTTCCAAGATTATTATAGACCAAAGCCAGTTCTGCAGGGCTTATTTCCGGATCAGTTTCCAGGATTTTCCGAGCTTCCTGATAATCCCTGATTGCTTTTTCAAAGTCTCCGGTGAGTTTGTATATCAATCCTGATAAGATGAAAAATTTACTTCGATCGGAGGCAGAAACTCTTGAGTCAGCCTGTATTTGTGCAATTCCCTTTTCCACCGCTTCCAGAGCAGCCTCATGGTTTTCAGATCTCATATAAATCGCACCCAGATAATAATAGGCATTACCGAGTGGAAGGCCTTCTACCCCATGATCCAAAGCAACCTGGATAGCAGTATGAGAGGCATCCAATGCCCGGGAATAATTGCCCATTCTTCGCTGAATAATCGATTGGGAATTCAACGCATCTATATACCCTTCCCAGCTGTTGAGCGACTGGTAAATCATACCCGCCTTTTCAAAGGAGATGAGGGCACTGTCAAAAAGATCCTGACCATACAATTCTTTTGCCTGGTCAGATAAAATGCGGGCAGTGGTTGAGTCCTGGGCAAGAGAAGTAAAGAATAAGCAGGATAAGCTAAAGAATACTGAAAAATAGAATTTAAGGCTCATATATAGATATGAATATACAAAATTGTAACGGGATAAATGAGTAATTGATTGTAGATTTGAAGAAGACATTGGCTATTGGCCGTTGGCTTTTGACTATTAAATGGGCCATATCAGCCATTAAAAGCTAGTGGCCAATAGCCAACAGCTAATGGCTAAAAGCCAACAGCTGACAGCCAGCCGGTAACATTTTTAAGGGCAAAAGTAACTTAATCCATAGAAGGAGATGGTTCCGTATTCTGATGATGAAATAATCACCGCGATTCAAAATGGTGGCAGGGAGCTGGATAAAGCGATGGAGTTTTTGTACCTGCACAGCCCATGTAGGGAAAAGGTATTAACATTTGTTTTTTCCCGAAATGGTTCCAAAGAAGACGCAGAGGATATTTTTCAGGATGGGATCAGAAGTTTGATTTTAAGCATTCGCGGGGGGAAATACAGGGGAACAGGTTCTTTACAAAATTACCTGCTGGGTATGTGTAAAAATCTTTGGTTTAAAAGATTTCAGAAAATTGCCCGGGATATGAAATACCAACAGGAGCAGATATGGAAAGAGCAGCATACGGAGGATCCTGAATGGATATTATTGGAAAAAGAACAGGAAGAAGAATTGGATTCTTTGTTAAATGCGCTGGGCGACACATGTAAAAAAGTTCTCCGGCTATGGCAGTTGAGTTATTCTATGAAGGAAATTGCCAGCGAACTGGGATATAAAAGCGAAGGTGTGGCGCGGAAAAAGAAAAGGTTATGTATGAAAAAACTTCTGGAAATTCTGGACGAAAATCCTGAAATAAAGAATTTTCTGAAAAAGTATTATTGAAAAGCATGAAAACAGACGATTATTATTTGGACCTGATAGAAAAATACATTGAGAGGAAAGATGATCAGGAAACGCAGGTAAAATTTGAGGAAGAACTCCGGAAGGATCAAACATTGGCAAATATGTATCAAAAATATTTGGAAGCGGAGAAAGTGCTGGAACTGAGTGCTGGCCAGCTTCTTAAAGAAAAATTACAGGCGATGCAGGCGCAAAATCAGCCCAAAGCATCTATTCCCTTATGGCGTTATGGTTTGCTTGCAGCAGCGGTGGTTGCCCTTATCATTATGATTGCGGGTCTTGGGTGGAAAGGCGACCAGGTTTCGCGTGAAGAAATGCTCGAAACATATATCCAGGCCTATGCTGCCGGTCCTTCGCGGAGTATGGGGGAAAAGGAAGGAGACTGGGAAATGGCAGCACAGGCTTACTCCCTGAAGGATTACAGCGCTGCTATTCAGCTTTTTAACCAGGTCAAACCCGAAAATCCTCGTTTTATTGAATCTCGCTTTTTTATGGGAAATGCTGCCGTTTTGGCCGGAGAGTACTCAGTCGCGATTCCAGCTTTGAAACAGGTGATAGAAGCTAAAGACATTCGTTTTTCCAATGCCGCCCAATGGTATCTGGTATTAGCAACCTTCGGAATGGGAAATGAAACAGAGTCCCAAACCCTGGCAAAAAAAATATTGAATGATCCCGGACATCCCTATCGCGATATTTCAAGGGATTTTTTGCATGATTTAGATGCTTTGTGAATAAGTTTAAGGGGGGTATTTGAAGGTTCATTAGTAAGATTTAAGAATATTATTTAATTTGCCTCTTTAGATGTACATTAGGGAAGTACATTCTTCGGGCACTCCTACGGGAGTGCTTATTTTTTATAGAATCTTCTCTTCTCCCCTTTCCTCCTTTTTTTATTGGCAATCGTTATTTTCTGGTTATTTATCCGAATGACCACTACCTTGGTGTCGCCATCTATGAAAAAGAAATAATATGCCCAGAAAAATTATATACTATGTAGCCGCTTCCATAGACGGATTTATATCAGGTCCTGGTGATGATATTAGCGGTTTTGTGGCCGATGGGAATGGTGTGGAAAAGTATCTCGCTGATTTGCAGGAGTTTGACACGGTCATTATGGGGAGAAAAACCTATGAATTTGGATATAAGTATGGCTTAAAACCGGGTCAACCTGCCTACCCCCACATGGAACATTATATTTTTTCCCGGACGCTGAAACTGGAAAATGCGCATGAAAAAATTCATATACATCCCCCAGACCTGGATCTGATCCAAAACCTTAAATCCGCAGAAGGAACGCCTGTCTATCTTTGTGGGGGAGGAGTACTGGCTGGCTGGTTATTGGAAAATGAATTGATTGATATTCTGAAAATAAAGCTAAATCCCTTTATTCAGGGGGAAGGAGTAAGGATATTTGGAGATTCAAAGAAAACTTATCAGTTGCAGCTTCTTGAAAAAGAAACCTTTGAAAATGGTCTGCAAATCATTTCTTATAAAATCCTTTATTAATGTTCTCATTTTTCTTCTTTTCGTTTGGGGAGGCTGACTCTCTTAGTTATATTTAGAATATAAAGGAGAAGGACGCAAAAGAGGAGAGATGAGTAAAAATGAATAAATATGCAGAATAGAATGAATATTTTTTCCTTAAACATTTTAAAAAACTTTACTGTTTGATCTTCAATGGGTTCTTTAATAATCGTAATTCCAAACTAATATTCCATAACCAGGAGATTTTGCCAGAGAACACGTATTTTACCCTGGCTGATCACTCAAATTGAATACATGGCTTTTCCAAACCCAACGGAACTTTTGAACAGAATTGCCACCCAGGATGACAGGGAAGCCTTCCGGCTGTTGGTAGAGGGGTATAGTGCCCAATTGTATTCGTATGCGCTCGTTTTTATCAAAAACAAGGAATTAGCTGAAGAAATCGTCTCTGATATCTGGATAAAAGTCTGGAAATTACGAGCCCAACTTCCAGGAATCGAATCATTGAGCGGTTATTTGTATACTGCGGTTCGGAATCAGGCCCATACCTATCGGACGCGGATCGATAATAATCCAACACTTGGAGGAGATCATTCTTCTGGCTCTGATTTATTTGCTCCTTCGGAAAACATGACCCCTCAAAATTCTTTGGAACTTAGCGAGTTGACAGATCTGCTGGACAAGGAAATCTCATCTTTACCAGATGCATGCCAGGAAGCTTTCAGGCTCGTCAAAGAAGATGGGAAATCTTACCAGGAAGCAGCCAGTGAAATGGGTATCTCTGTAAATACATTAAAAACCCACCTTCGAAGAGCTATGAAGAAGTTGCGCACAAGTTTGCTGAATAAATTTTCTGATGCCATTTCTACAAATTCCTGATTTTTTTCTGCGCTTGTCACCCTTTTTACATTTTATCTGGTCTTCACTAATAAACCATTGATCAACATTCGATGAACGAAATAGATCATATCATTCTGAATCTTTTAAACGGAGAAACTAATCAGGCAGAGTTGAGCCGGTTGGAGGAGTGGGTCAATCAATCCCCGGAAAACGATCAGGTTCTCCAAAAAATTATAGATTATTATAAGGATCATTCCGGTGGCGAAATCTCTGACCGGGTTTGGAATCGCGTACTGGAAAAGGAAGAAGCCAGGCCGGAACTGATATCTTCTGATCATTCCGGCGAACCCCGATCCTTTTTCCGCCAGTTTCGATTTCAATTAGTCGCCGTTTTTGTCTTATTGTTTTCAGCTATTTCGTTTTGGGGATTTTCATACTTATTTCCTTCCAAAATCATTGAGAAGACCGCTTTTGGAGAAAAGAAAGAAATTTTGCTACCTGACCAAACCAGAATTATCCTCAATGCAAATTCCCGGATTTCCTATAGCAAGGATTTCTCCCGTGAAGTTTGGTTAGAAGGAGAAGCCTTCTTTTCCGTAGCACCACGTTATGAAACTCAGGAAAGATTCTGGGTACACACAAAAGATCTCTCCATAAAAGTATTAGGGACCAGTTTTAATGTGCATCATTTTAACGAAAAAACAGAAGTCTATCTGGAAGAAGGTAAGATTGAATTGAACCTCCAGGGGAAATCTGAAAGAGATACAATGGGCAATTTGGTTATGAACCCTGGAGAATTATTGGTCTACGCCAAAGATGGAAGTGTATTTGATAAAAAATCTGCTTTATCCCAGGCCCATACTTCCTGGAAAGATGGGGCAGCTATTATGATCAATACTCCATTAAGAGAAATCCTGATTAAAATGGAAGAAATCTATGGAGTAAAAATAAATATTAAAGACCAGGAAATATTGAATCACGAATATACGATAGCAGTCCCAATTGAAAATCTGGAGATTGCTATTGAAGCTTTAGAGAATATCTTGAATATTAAGGTAGATATTAAAAAGGACAACGAGTTTTTTGTAGAATAAAACACCGGAAAGTCTGCTGGGAACAGACCTCCGGTTTAAGACTTATAAATACGTAAAGTACTAATCGCGAAGCTATGAATTTAAAGCTACTTATGAAAGCCAGCTTTCTGGTGCTGGCAACACTACTACTGTTTTGCAGATCCGATCTGCGAGCCAATGATGGCCCGATTTCGCAAACCCGCCCTTTGACGCAGGTTTTGCAGGAATTGAGTGAAAACTATCAGGTACTTTTCTCTTTTGATGCCGAATTAGTTCGGGAAATTGAAGTAGATTATCAATTTGAAAAAGAGGAAAAACTGGAAGTGGCTATCAACCGTCTCCTTAAATCTACTGAGTTGAATTACAAGTATTTAGGCTCCAAGTACTATGTGATTTACAAAAACGACCAAAAAGGAGAAAAAACACTCAAAAAACTGGAAAAGAAGATTAACCAGTTACAAAATCTGGAACAAAAAGGCCAGGTAAACCTCCAGCCTTTGGTTGCTGATCGAATGAAACGCTTGTCTAATATTTCCTTGTCTGCAATGGATATGATGGATAAGAAAGTTTCAGGTACAGTTAAGAACTCTGAAGGAGAACCTCTTATCGGAGCTTCTGTCCGCGCTAAAGGATCTACACAAGGTGCGCTTACCGACGAAAAAGGAGCCTTTGAACTCACCGTTCCTGATGACATTGATGCCCTTATTATCTCTTACATTGGGTATGAAACACAGGAAGTTGCCATTACTGGTTCTACCGTAGAAATTGTTTTGGCTGAATCTGCTTCTTCCCTTGAAGAAGTTGTTGTGGTTGCTTATGGTACCCAGAAAAAGGCAACCGTTACGGGTGCTGTGGTAGGTGTTAAAGGAGATGATATTATGCCTTCTCCTGCCGTGGACATTTCCAACTCACTGGCCGGTCGTCTTCCCGGACTGGTTGTTATTCAGACCAGTGGTGAGCCTGGATATGATGGAGCCAGTATCAGTATCCGTGGTACCAATACCCTTGGTAACAGCAGCCCGCTGATTGTAATTGATGGTATTCCTGATCGTGATGGAGGCCTTGGACGTTTGAGTCCTCAGGACATTGAGTCCATTTCTGTACTGAAAGACGCTTCTGCAGCAATCTATGGAGCCCGTGCTGCCAATGGTGCGATTCTGATTACTACAAAACGTGGAAAATCAGGCAAACCGACCATTACCTATGATTTCAATCAGGGATTTTCTCAGCCAACCGTTATTCCTGAAATGTCTAATGCGGTTGAGTATGCCAACATTATGAACGAACTTCCTATTTATCGTTCTATTCCGGTTGATGAATGGGGAGCTGCCTGGACTGCTATCCAGAACAATGGTGTGTATGATTCTCCAGATCCCAACGTATCAACACTCAATGCAAACTACAGCCCTGATGCAGTGCGTAAGCATGGTGATCAGTCTGATCCATGGGGATATCCTGACACTGACTGGTTTGGTGATGCTTTCAAAACATGGTCTCCTCAGGCCCGCCACAACCTCCAGATCCTGGGTGGTAGTGAAAGAGTAAAGTATATGGCGTCTCTGGGATATGTACACCAGGACGGTTATTACAAAAACTCGGCTACCTATTACAATCAGTATAGCTTCCGGATGAATCTGGATGCAAAGGTCAATGATTATATCAATACAAGCCTTGGAGTAATGGGACGACGTGAAGATCGTAACTTCCCGACAGAATCTGCCGGATCTATCTTCCGTATGCTGATGCGTGGTCGTCCAACTGAGCCTGAAGTATGGCCAAATGGTCTTCCCGGACCGGATATTGAAAATGGTCAAAACCCTTATGTAGTTACTACAAATGCAACCGGTTATACCAAAGATCCTACTGATTTCTTACAGTTAAACGGATCAGTAGATATCACTAATCCCTGGATTGAAGGTTTGAAACTGACCCTGATGGGATCTGTGGATATGAACAACCGAACTACAAAAGTATGGCAAACTCCCTGGATGCTCTACTATTGGGACCGTGTATCCTTCGAATCTGATGGCGTAACTCCATTGCTGGAAGGTGCTGTAAGATCCAATTTCAGAGATCCAAGACTTTCACAGGAATCAAGATCCGTACTGAATACCAACACTACAGCTTTATTGAGCTATGATAAAACGTTTGGAGGAAGTACGTTAAACATTTTGGCGGGTGTTACACG
>JAGQVA010000198.1 GCA_020438265.1 Bacteroidota bacterium | reverse complement strand
GGTAGCCAAAAACGCCCTAATCTCCATATCGAGGATATGACAGACTTGTATATTCTCCTGCTTGAGTTGCCTTCTGAAAAGATTGCAGGCAAGATTTATAATGCGGGTTATGAAAATCATCCGGTAGCCGAGTTGGCTGAGATTGTGCAGAGAGAAATTGGACCTGAAGTAAAAATAACCACTTCTCCTACTGATGACTTGAGGTCTTACCACGTTTCCTCCCAAAAAATTAAGGATGAACTGGGATTTGAAGCCAAACATAGCATTGGCGAAGCGGTAAAAGATCTGAAAAAAGCATTTGAAGCAGGGTTAATCCCCGATTCACTGTCTGATCCCAAGTATTTCAATGTAAAACTGATGCAGGAAATTGATTTGAAATAATATGAAAATAGCTGCCCAAAACGTACCCTATGTCAATATCGGAATACAGTTTGACCCCATTCGCGATGAAATCATGGCGGAAGTGGAAGCTGTGCTATCCAGCGGGATGTATATCCTTGGAGAAAAAGTAACTGAATTTGAGAACAGCTTCGCAGAGTATTGCGGAACAAAATATGCCATTGGAGTTGCCAATGGAACGGACTCTTTGATTTTGACCATGAAAGGGTGGGGGATAGGCCCTGGAGATGAGGTGATTATTCCTCCCAATTCTTTTCTGGCTTCAGCTTCTTCTGTTGCTTTGATTGGCGCTACGCCTGTGTTTGCAGATGTAAGGGAGGATTATAATATTGATCCTGAAAAAATCAAAGCAGCCATTACACCGAAAACCAAAGCAATCATGCCAGTTCATCTTACTGGGCGTTCTGCTGATATGGATGCGGTCAATGAAATTGCCAAAGCGTATGGCCTGAAGGTACTGGAAGATTCTGCTCAGGCGGTTGGTGCCATTTACAAAGGCAAAAAAACAGGTAATCTGGGCGATGCGGGCAGCTTTAGTCTTCATCCACTCAAAAACCTGAATGCTGCTGGCGACGGAGGGATGATTACTACCAATGATGATGAATTGTATGATTACCTTCAAAAAGCAAGAAATCACGGCCTTCGCAATCGCGACGAATGTGAAATGTGGAGCCTCAATTCCAGACTGGATGCTTTACAGGCTGCCATTCTTAGTGTAAAATTGAAACATTTACCTGCCTGGACTGAGCGACGCAGAGCGATTGCAGCTATGTATCAGGAAAACCTGAGCGATTTGGTTTGGGTGCCTACGGATAAAGACTACGAAGAAGCAGTTTATCATACCTTTATCATTCAGACTGATCATCGGGACGAATTGCAAGCCTATTTGGGAGAGCACAACATCGGGGCGAAAGTTCACTATCCCATGCCGATCCATTATCAGGATGCAGCAGCTTATCTGGGATATAAAAAAGGCGATTTCCCGGTTACAGAAAAACAGGCAGAGCACATTCTTAGCTTACCTGTTTATCCTGAACTAACCGATGATCAGGTGATGTACACGATTGAAACAATTAGAAATTTCTTTGCCAATAAAAAATGAAAGTATTAGTAACAGGAGGTTGTGGATTTATTGGAAGCCATCTGGTAGATGCACTCCTCGACCGTGGGAATGAAGTTGTGGTGATTGACAATCTTTCAACCGGAAGATTATTGAATCTGGACCACCAGAAAGAAAATCCAAAATTAACCGTCCATATCGCTGATATTGGTGAGTATGGAGCGATTGACGAATTTTTTGCCGGAGTCAAAAAGGTGTACCATATTGCTGCGTTGGCGGATATTGTTCCTTCCATTCAGAGGCCTCTTGACTATCACAAAGCCAATGTTGACGGAACCATTAATGTCCTGGAAGCATCCCGGAAAGCAGGAGTAGAGCGACTGGTTTATGCCGCCTCTTCTTCGTGTTATGGTATCCCCGATAATTATCCGACAGCAGAAACTGCGGAAATTCGTCCGGAGTATCCTTATGCCACTACCAAGTGGATTGGAGAGCAGTATGTCCTCAACTGGCATAAGGTTTACGGATTAAAAACTACCTCTTTGCGGTTTTTTAATGTGTATGGACCTCGCTCACGAACTTCAGGTACCTACGGTGCAGTATTTGGCGTGTTTTTAGCCCAAAAACTCAATAATAAGCCTTATACAGTAGTGGGAGACGGAAAACAAACCCGGGACTTTACCTATGTAACTGATATCGCTGATGCAATTATTACGGCTTCAGAAAGTGACGATGCAGTGGGAGAGGTGATGAATGTGGGGAGTGAGGGAACATATAGCATCAATCGTCTGGTTGAGTTATTGGGAGGAGAAATTACCTATATCCCCAAACGCCCCGGAGAACCCGATTGTACTTATGCTGATACGACCAAAATTAAACAAATCCTCAACTGGACGCCTAAAGTGAGTTTTGAAGACGGAGTGAAAAACATGCTGGATAATATCGATTACTGGCGGGAAGCACCTCTATGGGAGCCTGATTCTATTGCTGAAGCAACAAAGGATTGGTTTAAGTATTTGGGGAAAAAATAATAGCCAATGAACGAAAAAATCGTAGAGCTTTCAGAGCTCGCCAATATCATATCCGGATTAAAATCAGAAGGGCAGACTGTGATGCATTGTCATGGCTGTTTTGACCTGCTTCATTTGGGCCATATCAAACATTTTCAGGCGGCACGCCGTGGTGGTGATGCCCTGGTGGTCACCATTACTCCCGACCGTTTTGTGAATAAAGGACCGGGTCGACCGGTTTTTAATGAGCAATTGCGCCTTGAGGCGCTGGCAGCCCTGGAAGTCGTGGACTATGTCGCATTGAATCATTGGCCTACGGCCATTGAGACCCTTCATTTGATCAAACCCTCCTATTATGTCAAGGGCTCTGAGTATAAGGATTTTGAAAAAGATCTAACTGGTAATATCGCCAAAGAGGTGGAAGCAGTCAGAGATGGTGGGGGAGATATTTATTTTACCGAAGAGATTACTTTTTCTTCTTCCAAACTGATTAACTCACATTTTAATCCTTTGGGAGAAAATGTCCAGGATTATTTGTACAAACTCAAGCAGACTTTCAGTGAGGATGATATCATGAATCAGATCGAAAGTCTGACGGATCTCAAAGTTCTGGTGATTGGCGATACGATTATTGATGAATATCACTATATCAAATCTTTGGGAAAATCCTCCAAGTCTCCTACGCTTTCGACGCAGTTTGTTCGTGCAGAAGTGTTTGCTGGCGGTGTACTGGCTATCGCCAATCATTTAAATGAATTTGCCGGAGAAGTACACCTTGTGACCTGTCTGGGAACTGAGAATGATCAGCTTGATATCATCGAGGAAAAAATCTCTGAAGACATCAAAACCCGGTATTTCTACAGAAATGACGGCCCTACTCCTGCTAAAAGGCGTTACATTGCCGAATACATGAATGCCAAGGTGTTTGAGGTGACTTATATGAATGATGAGGACCTGGAGAAATCTCTGGAAGCGGAAATGATTGCTTACCTTGAATCTCAAATTCCTAATTATGACCTGATTGTGGTTTCTGATTTTGGACATGGGCTGATTACACCCGGTATTCGCGCGTTTCTCATGAACGCTGATATTTTTGTATGTGTAAACGCCCAGACCAATAGTAATAACTACGGATACAATTATATCACCAAATACAAGGGGGCAGACTATATCTCTATTGATGAGAATGAAATTCGCCTTCCTTTTGGAGAGAAATACGGAAAGTTGGAGGGCCTTATTCACCAATTGAATGAGGTTACCGGTTGTCCTTCTATCACGATTACGCTGGGTCAAAAAGGCTCTGTGTATTATCGCGATGGGAAGTTTTCTTATGCTCCGGCAATGGCTGGCAGTGTTGTGGATTCTGTGGGTGCGGGAGACGCAGTATTGTCTATCAGTTCTCTTTTGGCATATAAACAGGTTGATCCAGACCTGATGACCATGATTGGCAATGCGATGGGAGCGTTGGCTGTTAATATTCTGGGGAATGAAAGACCCGTTAATAAGGTTGAATTGAAAAAGACAATTAGCCACATGCTGAAATAGCGGAGAGATGGGAATCATTCAGCGACAAGCTACCTGGAATGCTCTGAACTCCTACGCGGGAGTGGTATTGGGGCTGGTTAATAAGCTCATCTTTTTTAATTTCTGGCTGACAAAAGCTCAGTTTGGACTGGTAGAACTCCTGATTACCTTTATGGTATTGGGAGCTGAATTATCCAATTTAGGCGTTACCAAAATTGTCATTCGTTTTTTCCCTTTCTTCCAGGATCATAAAGAAAGAAGTGGGAAGTTCATCTTTTTCGTGGCAGTTTATTCGGTGTTTGGATTTCTCCTGGTGACATTGATTTTATTATTGGGAAGAAATTTTATCATTGGGCAATACGCTGAAAACTCCCCTCTTTTTGCCGCTGAATTCAATTATGTTATTTTCCTGATTCTGGCTTATAAGCTGTATCGGGTATTCTCGTCTTTATCTCAGTCATTGCTGAATTCGGTTCTGCCTTCCTTTGTCTGGAATATCCTGATGCGTCTCGTGCATCTGGTGTTAATTCTGCTGTTACACTACGAATTTCTTGACTTCAGAGGTTTTTTAAATGGTCTGGCCATTGGTTATTTCATTCCCGGTCTGGTTCTCTTTATCTATGTGGCATTTATCAAAAGCCTCAATTGGTATACAAGCTGGAAATGGCTAAAAACCCGGACAATCCGGATGATGCTTAATTATGGCTGGTATTCTTCCCTGGGCGAAATGACTGCCGTTTTAGTAAACCAGGTAGATATGCTGATGATTGCCTGGTTGATTGGGGAAGAAATGGTTGCTACGTATGCAGTGGCCTTTTATATCGCAAAGCTGGTTCAGATGCCTTCCAATTCCATTCAGGCAATTGCAGCGCCTCTGGTTGCCAATGATATGAAAAAGCGAAAGCTGGACGAGGTTTATAAGGTTTACCAAAAATCAGCGATTACTAATTTTTTGATTGGAGGAATCGTTTTTATTGGTCTGGTTATCAATATTGATTTACTCTATACCATGTTTCCCAAACACATAGCGGGAAGGGATGCGATGATATATCTGGCACTGGGGATACTCTTTAACTCAGTTACCGGTATCCATAAGGTAATTATTAATAACTCAAGATATTTCAAGTTTAATCTCTACGCCAACTTTCTCCTTTTTATCCTGATCTGTGTTACCAACTATCTGTTGATTCCTACAATGGGAGTGGTAGGGGCATCTATTGCAACAGCTACCTCTTTATTGGCTTACAATATTGCAAGCTGCTTTTATGTTTATCTAAAATTCAGGATGCATCCATTTAGCCGGGAAATGTTATACACATTTATATTGGGAGTAGTGGTATTGGCTGCCGGTTATTATTTTCCTCAAACGGGAATTACCCTGGTGGATATGATGACAAGATCTGTTTTTGCAGCAGGAGTATATGGAGGAATAACTATCTGGCTGGATCTCTCCCCTGATATAACCCGGATGGTCCTGAATCCGCTTAAAAAGTTGTATATTCGTTATTTTAAATCCTGAATAGAAAAGTAGCAATGATAGAATCGAATAGCAGGGAATTTCACAATAAATACGTTAAAGATTTCACCCATGCACTGGAAAATACAGAGGTTACCAGTGCCGATGGCCATATAAGTTATGATGAAGGGTTGGACCTTAGTCGTGATATGCTCAGGGAAGCCAGGGCACAGGGCAAAAAAATCCTGATCATCGGTAACGGAGGCAGTGCGGCTATCGCCAGTCACATGACCATTGACTTTGTCAAACAAACCAATATCCGTACGCTGAATTTCAATGACTCATCGGTTTTGACTGCGGTTTCCAATGACATCTCTTACGAGGATGTGTTTGCCTATCCCATCGAAAAATATGCTGATGAAGGCGATATCCTTTTGGCAATCAGTAGTTCCGGAAATTCTGAAAACATCATTCGCGGTACGAGGATGGCCCGTCAAAAAGGGTGTCAAACCATTACCTGTAGTGCTTTTAGCGAAGATAACCGTCTGAGAAAACAGGGTGATCTGAATTTTTACGTTCCGACAAAATCCTATGGAGTGGCTGAAACACTTCACCAGTTGATTTCTCACGAAATCATGGATGTGCTCCTCTATTGTGAGGATAACGTGGACATTTTTAACCGGAATCAGGTCAAAAAACCTTCGGAGCAGCATTGATTCGGCGGTTTCATCCATCTGATTTGGCAGAGGTAAAAGAGGTCTTTCTGGAAAATGTGCCTCACTATTTTGCTTTGGCAGAATGGGATGATCTTCTGGCTTATCTTGAAAAATATTCAGAAACTTATTTTGTAGTTGAAGAAGCAGGCATCATTTTAGGTGCTGGAGGATTTCATTTTCCGGAACTAGGGATAGGTAGGCTTTCCTGGGATTTTTTTAGGCAGGAAGCTAAGGGAAAAGGGCTGGGGCGAAAATTGATTGAACATTGTCTGGCTGAGTTGGAGAAAGAAAAAGCGTTTGGAAGAATCGAAGTCTGGACTTCCCAGCGTGCGCATGGATTTTATGGGAAGTTTGGATTTGAGACGGTCGAGATTCGAAAAAACTTTTGGGCAGAGGGTTTGGATTTGTATTTGATGCAAAGGGAACCCTAAGATATTAGCCCCAAATATGAAGCCTCCTTAGCTTCCAATAGCTAACCTTTGTTTACCCAGTAATTTTCCGTCATGATAAATAAAAGCATCATAAGCTCCTGCCTCAAACCGCGAATGACTGTCCTGATAAATGGGTATGGAAACATTCAAAGTAGTTCCCTGATAATCTACTATGATCTTAACCGTATAAGGAACTTCCTGGCCATTCAGAGAAAAGTTACTACTGCGACTAGTTTCACTTTGAAAGGTTTGCTTGCGAACCACGTTTTCAAACACAAGGTATATATCCTTGATTCCCTTTGGTTCATTGGAGCCTTCCAGTTGAAAGTTAACCACAATGGACTCTAAATTTTTTCTGTAGAATAATTTTGTTGGTATTGTTTCATCATTTCTCCAGAACACAATGTTCCTGGCTACAAAATCAGATTCATCTTCCTGATTGATTGCCAGGGCTGAAGTTTCGGATTGGTTTGGATTTATGATAAACCAATTGGCTTGAGTGGAAAAGTCATAAATCATCCATGTGATTAGGCCTGTAAGGGTAACCATTATGCACCAATACAAGGGGTGAGGTATAAAGCGATTTTGTTTGGAGAACAGGTTTGGAAAAGAATAGGAAGGTATTGTATAGTTGTGAAAAAGCATATACTAAAATACCTCTTTTATGAATATTACCAAAGGTATAGTTGGTTTTCTTTTCTTATTCCACTGAATGCTCTGGTTATTAAGGCCGAATGTTTCATTTTTCCATTTAGCATGTGTTTAAATTTTAAAAGTGAGTAATTGCTTACTTTTAAAATAAATTTTTTATAACTTATATTTTTTTATCAAAAAGTCTTTTTGATGGAAATGTTTCTCCAAACCATCACGGAGAATACCCACTGAAACAGAGTCGATTATATAGTTCAACACTTCTGCTTCATATTGAGGAAAGTCGTATTCTAATGCCTGAAAAGCTGCTGTCAATTTTTCCAGGACAGGTTTCATTTTATCAGGTTTATAATATTCTCCCTGCCATTTGAGCTTAAACTGTAATCGCCAGAAATTATACTCGCTTTGAGGGATGGAGAATGGAAGTTCTATGGTCATTTTGATCACTTTCGCAGGATCAGTTTCCATTAAAACAGGGCCGAATAATTGCCCCATTCGCCGCTCGGCATCGTTGAGAAGCGCATCAAGCAGACCTTTTTTATTTGTAAAATGTTTAAAAATCAGCCCCTCAGACACACCTGCCTGTTTTGCAAGTTTGTTGGTAGCCACAGCATTATAACCTTGTGTGGCAAAAAGTTCCAGGGCGGTTTCTAATATTTTTACTTTTTTATCGGTCATTCTAAGTTTTTGATGCAATAGTAAGTGATTACTTACAAATATAGCTTAAATGGTTGGGGAAAGCAAGTGATTTGGAGTTTCACTGACAACTCATTTCGTTTTGAATTGAAAGGAGGTTAATCCCCTTGTCTCTTTCGGGATCTCAATTTACTTGTAATAGCAGCAGGCTAAAATGGTTGATATTATTTTATTATCAGGAGGCCCCCAGTCGTAGCTGGGGGTGACAGCCATTAGCTGTTAAACACACGCCGAACTGTTCGGCGTATACTCACAAAAACATATGCTTTGTCACCCCAGACGCGATAGCGATTTGCGCCCTACTACGGGTAAAAC
>JAGQVA010000197.1 GCA_020438265.1 Bacteroidota bacterium | reverse complement strand
ACAAGTCTAAGCACTTCCTGGCATTTTTTGCTTATTTTTGTCCCTAAATATTTCGGTAGGGTGATGCAATCGCCCTAGCGCTGAGTGCGCAGAGAAATAATAACCAAACTCTACATGCTCTGCGCTCTCCGCGTGAAATATAGAAGAAATCACGCAGAGTTCGCTGAGTGCGCAGAGAAATTATAACCAAACTCTACGTGCTCTGCGCTCTCCGCGTGAAATATGGAAGAAGAATTCACACAGAGTGCGCTGAGAAATATTAACCAAATCTCTGCATTAGCAAAAAATTATTTTGTATTTGCAATCACCTCAGCCTCTTTCTTCAAATCAGCCGCAAATTGCTCAAATGACTCATCAAACGGAGGAATCATTTTCGCAAAAAGTGGAAACATAGGCCCACCAATTTTCTCATCCATCGTAAAGTTGACACTTCCATCAGCATTCGGAGTCAGGATAAAATACCGGGTACCCATTCCATCGCCCCAGGCAAGTTTTTGCTCTGGTTCAAATGCCTTAATCTTCAGTTTAAAAGTCCTTTTTTCATCCAGCGTAGAAACCAGCCTGATTTTTTCGCCCAATCGAATATCCCCTTCCAAAGAAACAATGGTCGAATTCCAACGGGGAATATCGCTTGCATTGGTGAGTAAATTCCAGATAATTTCAGGATCAGCCTGAATATCAATACTGACTTTTGTCTGACGGCTAAACGTCTTTTTTTCTGTGGTTGCTTTTCCGTTTTGTCCCATAGCGAATAAGGTTGTCATAAAAGTTAAAATGGTCAAAAAAGTTTTCATATTTACTGATTTTGACCTTTCGACGAATGATGAAATAAAAACGATAGGAAATTGCCTAATTTTTTTCCAAATATTTTTCCATCACCTTTCGGTTGTGGGTTAAGTGATGAAGTTGTAACTCAGCGGCAGCAGATTCAAAAGGATCTATATTCTGTAATATTTCCATGCGCAGGTCAAATAAATGCTCTTTTTCTACGCTTTTGGCTGCTTTGACCATTTTGATTTTGGCGGCTTCTTCCTCAGCTTTTTGTTTGGGGTTAAAAATGCCGTTGAGTTCAGTACATTGATGACAAATTCCTTTTTGATTAATCAGCGAACAACGGCGGTCGAAAATTTCAATCATCTTATTACGCCCCAAATGCAGGTTGTATTTTACCATTGCCTCTGATAACTGCATGATGATTGCGATTTCCCTGACCTTAAAGCTGTAAACTTCCTTTAACAGCAAAACCAGATGCTGCTCCAGCGGTAATGATTTGGAAACGCAGGTAAAACAAAAGGCGATATGCTCGCTGATTTCGAAGTTCCCCTGGGGAGAGTTATGGCGAATCTGCATCGCTTCCTGGAAAAACTCGCGGTTGTTCATCGCGGCTTCCTTACAAATATCGGTTACATTCTCCGGCCATCTTTTTTGCGCCCTCAGATGATCAATAGCCAGGTTGGAAGCAATGGCAAACACCCAGGTTTTCAGGGTGGAACGCCCTTCGAAGGTATCTATATTCTGGTGTGCTCTGATATAGGTTTCCTGGACGAGATCTTCTGCATCTTCGGTATTTGCGGTGAGTCTGAGAATAAAGGATTTTAAGGGTGCGCGAAATGTCTGGAATGATTGGCTTAGTTCTTCTATTGTGGCCATGGATGGATAGTTACTTTCTGCTATAATTTATAAGTTAACCACTATCTCTTCAATTAAATCTTTAATTATCAGCATATTGCGTTCTTTAAAATTGTTTTTAATATTTTCGGATAAGGTAGGGATTTTTTTCCCATCTTCGATTCTCCTTTGAAGAGAAATTGAATGCATAATTCATTTCAAAAAAATTTGATCATTCCTAGCCTGCCATTTCATAAGCCTCTTGCATCCAGGCCACCAATTCCTTATTTATATCCTTAACGGAAGTCAGCTTCACTCGGTGGGTACACATCGTACCAAACGGCCCGGAGTTTTCCAGTCTTTCCGTAACAGGCTTGCCTTTGAGTTTAAAGCCAAGATCAATACGCGTTTTGGTAGCGGGTTTAATCAGGATAAATTGTTTTTTGCGAATAATGCTGACGCTATCCTTTTTGGGTGTTTGGGTGATGTCGTCTCCCAGCTTGTCAATTTCGGCGATTAATTTCTCGTAAATGGGTTTCAGCACCTCTTTCCCTTTGTATTGATTGGCCAATAAATCCTGATCATCATGAGACCCGGCATCGGCTTTTCTGGCTTTAAGAGCTACAAAATTGGCAAAGCCGTGGGTAAAACCGTATTCGGTTTTTAAATGCTTAATGATTGCCGTATGTTTTTCTATTCCCGATGCTTTGACGACATCAATCCAGTGTTCGAGCGATTTTCCTGTTTTTTCTAATAATCCCTGTTCCATACTCTTTTCATTACCAGGCTCCTAAAATAATGCCCATACAAGTTAGTGAAATGATACAATATCCCGCATTAATCAGATAGGCTCGCAGGCTTTGCATTTCAAATAAATATAAAATTCCCAGAAAGGTAGCGACCCAGCCCAGTCCGGCCAAAAATCCGGCCATTCCACCAAAAGCAATGTCAGCTTCTGCTCCGATAAACATTTCAAGATTCACAGCAGCAAAAAGCGACAAAAGCAACGAAAAACCAAAGGTTTTGGGAATGCTCCGTTTTTTCAGGTCTTCTTCGGTAAAACCAAATTCGTTCATCCACATTTTTCCGAATAAAGGTCCATACCAGATTCCTCCAATGAGAAAAGCAGATACTCCTGCGACGAAAACAGACAACCAGTTAATATTGCCCAGAGAAGTTGTTAAATCCATTATAATTTTGTTTTGGGACAATATTAAGAGGGGAAAAGGGTAATGTATTGTAAAAAATTAACCTTTAGACCTTCCAGGTTTTGAAAACATGGAAAGTCTAAACCTGCTCTATTCCTCCTTTTTAACCCCAAGCTTTTTCACTCCTTCCCTATCCAAAGGAAAAAAATTAGGTTCGTCCTCATTAAACCCCTGTTGGATATATTCCTGAGGATTGAATCCGGAAAAGTGTTTAAACTCGCGGATAAAATGCGACTGATCGGCATACCCGCACTGATAGGCAATCTGAGCCCATCTAATTTGTTGATTCTTCTGAATCAATTGCAGCATCTCATTAAAGCGTACAATCCGGTGATAATACTTGGGTGTAAGTCCGACATACCGCTTAAACAGGTCGATTAAATGTTTTTGTGTTTTAGGATAATCGTGCACAATCTCCTGACAGCTGCAAGTTGCATCCTCATGGATCTTTCTGACCAAATCCTGCAGATCATTGGGAGGAAGTTTTTCCTGATCAAACCGGGACATTAGCCATTGTTCGGCCAGGGCAAATTTGGCTTGTGCCGTATCCACAACCAGCATTTCGTCCCTTAAGGTTAAGATATCTTCTCCTAAAACCTCTTCTGCTGAAACAATTTTTTCATTTAGCTCTGCGATGGGAAAATGAAAAAAAGGATACGCTCCATCAGGCTTAAACTGAATCACAAACATCTCCGAATCCGGATGAGCGGAAATGGAAATATAGTTGCGGTGCATACCCGAAATCCATACCTGTGTGTAGGTGGCATTGGGAACCAAAGAATCATTCTCAAAGGTATTGCGCGGCTTACCATCTAATTCAAAGATGATAAAAACATGTCCGGTAGGTACAACTCTCTCAATGGAATGATCGGGCTGAAAATGTTTGAAATGAAACACAGATTCAATAAAGGGAGCGATGAGCGGATGGGGTAAATGAGTTGTAAATTCCACGGTAAATTCTATTCGTTATCCCCAAATCTAGCCAATAAATTGTAAAACCAATATCCGGATTCATGGGAACAGAAAATTAGCAATCCCGATCACTTCGATAA
This sequence comes from Bacteroidota bacterium, assembly GCA_020438265.1. Lineage (GTDB taxonomy): Bacteria > Bacteroidota > Bacteroidia > J057 > J057 > JAGQVA01. Next base: position 4,398 of record JAGQVA010000197.1, on the reverse strand, counting down.
TTCCGGCTTAATATTCTCTCAAATCTCTGTTAATATAAAAATATCGAAACCTTATCTATTGACTAACAATGAGTTAACAAAAGGCCCCCATCTTTGCAGCAATTGTTAAGGTTAAACAAATGGTTAAGGCTACACACTTGATACCTCCAAATACTGCAAGCATATCAAACTATCCAAAGGATCAATTAGCCTATCCAACCATCCTCCCTGACTTTCAACCGGTCAGGGATTTTTTTTAATATTATGAAAAAGCGTAAAGTAGAAATTGCCGTCATTTCTGACCTGCACCTGGGCACTTATGGTTGCAGAGCCAATGAACTGGTCAAATACCTGAAAAGTATCCAGCCGGAAATGCTGATTCTCAACGGGGATATCATTGATATCTGGCAATTCAGCAAAAGATACTGGCCAAAAAGTCACATGCAGGTGATTAAGGAAATCATCAAACTGGCAGCCAGAGATATTCCGGTTTATTATCTCACGGGAAATCACGATGAACTGCTGCGCAGATTCTCTGATTTTTCCCTGGGCTCATTTCATTTAAAAGATAAACTCGTGCTGGAACTGGACGGAAAAAAAGCATGGTTTTTCCACGGTGATATTTTTGACGCCAGTATGAAACACGCCAAATGGCTGGCAAAACTGGGAGCTATCGGCTACGATCTACTTATTCTGATTAATGCTTTGGTCAACTGGACGCTGGAGAAATTTGGGCAAAAAAAGATGTCATTCTCCCGAAAAGTCAAAGAAAGCGTGAAAACAGCGATTAAATACATTGGTGACTTTGAACAGATTGCTGCCGGACTCGCCATTGATCAGGAGTACGATTATGTGATTTGCGGGCACATTCACCAGGCTCAACATCGAATCATTACGGGTGAAACAGGAGCTGTTACCTATCTCAATTCAGGTGATTGGATAGAAAGCCTCACTGCATTGGAATACCAAAAAGGAGAATGGTCGGTCTTTTATTTTGAAGAAACCGAAGACATGATTCCCGGGGCTCAACATACAGACTTTGAAGAGGTGGAAAGTCAGGAGACAGAGGATAATGAACCCGTTTTACTTCCAGCTTAATACAAAAATTATGAAAGTTTTATACGCCATCCAGGGGACTGGAAACGGACATTTGAGCCGGGCCAGAGATATCATCCCCCTATTGAAAAAATATTGTGATCTGGATCTGCTGGTCAGTGGTACCCAATCACAGGTTCAGCTTCCTTATGAGATCAAATTTCAGTATAAAGGATTTTCGTTTGCCTATAACCAGAGGGGCGGAATTCATTATGGAAAATCAGCCTTTAATAATTTTTCTTTCAGGCTGATCAAAGAAATCCTTCAGGTACCTATCAAAGATTATGACTTGATTATCAATGACTTTGAACCCGTATCAGCCTGGGCAGCCAGGCTCCGGAATGTACCATGCATAGCTCTTGGACATCAGGCAGCTTTTCAGTCTGCGCTTACTCCACGTCCCAGACGTCGGCATCTTTTTGGGGAATTTGTTCTGCGAAATTATGCACCTGCCAACCAGGCTATTGGGTTTCACTTTCTATCTTATGATCACTTTATTTTTCCGCCGGTCATTCGCGGTGATATTCGCCATAGCCAACCTGAAAATAAGGGGCATTACACGGTTTATCTTCCGGCGATTCGGGATGAAGTACTGATTCGTCTTTTGAGTCAGATTATGCATGTCAACTGGCAGGTTTTTTCCCGATACGCGAAGGAAAGTTACTGGGAACGCAATGTTTGGGTTCGCCCCATTGCCAATACATCCTTTGTCAACAGCCTTGTGTCCTGCGAAGGAATTTTCACCGGAGCAGGGTTTGAATCTCCGGCAGAAGCGATTTATTTGGGAAAAAAGCTGTTTGTTGTGCCCATAATGGGACAATATGAACAGCAATGTAATGCTGCCGCCCTGGCCAAATTAGGAGTGCCTATCGCTCAGCGCGTTAATCAAACCATTATCCCCAAATTAAAAACCTGGGTTGAGGAAGATCAACATATTGAAATGGATTTTCCTGATCAGACGGAAGAGATTATTGCCGGTATTTTTTCGGGGAAAGATTCACTCATAAAGAAAAAAGCGATTCACGCAATGGTATAAATTCTCCCGAAACCTGCTATTTTTACAGCAAAAATCGCTTGGAAATTTATACCCGTTCTCAACTTGCCCTCAGAAATGGAGTCGACCGCGAGGAAATATGGTTTGCCTTTAAAGGGATTATTTATGATGTGTCAGACAGTTTTCACTGGCCCAGAGGATTTCATTATAAACACTGGTCAGGACAGGATCTGACAGAGGAGTTGGCTGATGCGCCCCATGGAGACTGGGTTTTTAAACGGTTGAAAGTGGTTGGGAAATTGGAAGGATGATTTCAAACCAGCTGATTTTCCTTGTTAACAAATAATCCCCTAATTATTCTCTACGAAGGTATTAAATAATTAGGGGACTCCTATATACCGAAAAAATCAGAAGGCGAGAGAGCTTTAAACTTTCAGCCTTTCTGAATTATTTATTATCCAAATAAGGCTTTCTTTTAAAGTAGTCATCAGTAGCTTTTTTCACTACTCCTGAAAGAAGAATCAATGCAAAAACGTTGGGAATGGTAACCAGTGAAAGGGCTGTATCTCCCAATCCCCAAATGACATTCAGAGCAGTAACCGCACCGACGAAGTGCATGATTATAAATATAATTTTATATGGCAAAATAGCTTTATTACCAAAGAGGTAATTTGCACACCGGTCTCCATAATAACTCCAGGAAATCGCAGTTGAAATCCCAAAAAGAAATACACAGAGGACAACAATAATATTTCCAGCTCTTCCCAAATTTTCTGAAAAAGCCATAGATGTAAGTGGCGCTCCATTTTCTACGGCATTTCCATACAGGACCTCATAAGTCTCACCATCTGTACTAACAGCTTTAGGAAGGCTTTCTTCTTTTGCGGGATAAATAGTTCCGTTGAACAGTTGTGTTTGTGCAGCATCTATAAAAAATTCATCTATAGCGACTTCATGCCATGTAAATACAGCATCACCAGCCTGTTTTCCATCCTGAATAATCAGATCTACGGGATCCATCGTTTCAAATTTCTCGCTTTGGGGATTTGCGTATATAACATCACCACTACTCAAAACTAATTCAGTAGGTATTTTTTGGTTCCATACTCCTGTAGATAATATAACCAGGGCAGTAATTGAGCAAATGATAATGGTATCAATAAAAGGTTCTAAAAGGGCCACAACACCCTCAGAGACAGGCTCATCAGTTTTTGCAGCCGAGTGAGCAATCGGAGCAGACCCCTGACCCGCCTCATTAGAGAAAAGTCCCCTTTTGATTCCCCAGCGCATTGTTTCAAGAAAAATGCCAATACCCGTTCCGGCAATACCTGCTGTTGGATTAAACGCTTCAGATAAAATTTGACCAAAGGCAGGAATTACACCTGAATAATTCATAATCAAAATAATAAGTCCTCCCAGCACATAAATTCCAGCCATTGCAGGAGCAAGAATTCCTGTTACCTGGCCAATTCTTCTAATTCCCCCCAGGATCACCACCCCGACAATAGTAGCAGTAATCAATCCCGTTAACCATACAGGCAATCCAAACTCTGCATTCATAAGGTCTGCAACTGTATTGGCCTGAATAGCATTACCTGTTAAAAATGCAGTAATCATTAAAGCCCCGGCGACAAACATAGCCAGCGGTTTCCAGGATTTACCCAATCCTTTTTCAATATAATACATTGGGCCACCAGAGACTGTTCCCACCAAAGCACTCTCCTCTCCTTGTTCCACATGTCTGTACTTCTGGGCCAGGGTAACTTCGGTAAACTTCGTAGCCATCCCCAATAAAGCAGTTAACCACATCCAAAAAACAGCTCCCGGGCCTCCCCAATGAATCGCGATAGCAACTCCGGCAATATTTCCAATTCCAACAGTAGCAGATAAAGCAGTAGCTAAAGCCTGAAAGTGAGATACGTCACCAGGATCATTGGGATCATCATATTTACCGCTTGTAACCGCGATACCATGGCCCAATTTTCTGAACTGGATAAACCCTAATCTGATAGTGAGAAAAACGCCGGTTCCAACCAGCATAAAAATGAGTACCGGGGTAAGCACCGTGTCTATGGCCCCCTGAATGGTAGTAATGATTTCCATATAGATCTTTTTGTTTCCAGGTACAAAAAAATCACAATTCCGCGTTTATACAAATAAATAAAAAAACCGCCAGCTCTCACTGACGGCTCACTAACTATAAAAAGAGGAACACTTCTAATTCTTATTATTTCTAAATTGTCTTTCTCCTATTTAGATTGCAAAGGGTATTCCGGGTCACTTTATCAAAAATAAAAATCTCATTATCAACTACTTACGAATAATTTTAA
>JAGQVA010000196.1 GCA_020438265.1 Bacteroidota bacterium | reverse complement strand
TCCCTTAAACTCGATGACTCCTTCTTCTAATTTGCTAAGAGATAAGAAGTCATTCAAAATATTGGTCAGATGGTAAACATTAGATCTTATGCGATTGATATGTTTATTTCGTTTTTCTCCCTGTTCTGGCTTTTCATAACGGCTTACCAAAGAAATAGAAGAAAGAATGGTTGCCAGAGGAGTACGGAATTCATGAGAAGCCATGGACACAAAACGAGATTTGAGTTCGTTTAATTCTTTCTCTTTTTCCAGGGCATCTTCAACCTGCTTTTTGTTTTTTCTTAGCTCCTGTTCGACAAATTCTTTTTCTTTGATTTCATCTTCGAGAGACCAGATTGCCTGTGCGAGAGCTTCGGTTCGGGCGGCTACTCTTTGTTCCAGTTCGGCATTATAGGATTTGAGCGCTTCTTCCGCCTTTTTTTGTTCTGTAAGATCGTGTACAATGCCGGCAAAAAGTTTGCCTTCACCATAGTCTACTTCGCTGACACTCAGATAAAATGGAAAAGTTGAGCCATCCTTTCTCAGCCCAATGACTTCCCGACCTATCCCAATAATCTTTTTCTCCCCGGTGTGAATATAATTATTGATATACTGATTATGTGAAGAATGAAAAGGTTCTGGCATCAGCATTCTGACATTCTTGCCAATGACCTCACGTTTATGGTACCCAAATAATTTTGCGGCTGCGGGGTTGATGGTTTCAATGATCCCTTCCTGGGTTATGGTAATCACCCCGTCTACGGCTGACTCTATGATAGCTTTCAGAAGGTTTTCGTTTTTCCAGCTGACTAATTCAATTTCAACTCTGCGGGAAATATCATTAACGATAGCTACAATATTGTTTTCGTGTTCAGATTGAACAGGAGTGAGGCTAATTTCAACAGGAAACTCTGCACCTGATTTTGTTTTAGCCGATAAAAGCATGACCTTCCCCATTGCCCGGGGGATAGGGTTTTGCATATAATTATTTCGATGGTCAACATGAGCAGAAACCAATCGATCAGGAATGAGAATTTCCACTGTCTCTCCAATCAACTCTTCAGGATGATACCCAAACATTTTGTCAAAAGAAGAATTGGTTTTTAAGATTTTCCCCTCAAAATCCATGATGGCAATTCCATCATCACAAACCTCAAATAAGACAGGGAAAATTTCCTGAAGATTCATATTTGCCACTAATCATTTTAATTTATATCTACCAAAGATCAGCAAATCTAAGAAATATTACCCATTTATATTTCTTTGATTGATTTATCCTTTTTCCCGATATTGGATGGATAGCCAGATTTGGTAGGTTTTTGATCTGAATTATTCACTTTACTTGTTTGAAAAATCCAGAGCGGAACTTCTGTCTGCAAAGCCATTTCCCTGGCATGGCTCTGATGGAAAATCCTGCTGAATAAGCCACGGCTGTGAGTGAGCATGACCAAAAGATCGATTTCTTCTTTTTCTATATAAAGGTTGAGGCCTTCGATGACTTTATTATAGGAAATATTTTCAAAGTTGATCGTATTCATCCGCCATTCATGCTGAAATGCTTTTTTCAGGATTTCCTGTTTGTATACAGACTCTACTTCCTGTTCTCCTTCCTTCTGAACATGAATACAATGAAGTTCTGCTCCCATAAGGCGGGTGAATGAAAGCATTTCACTGATAGCAAAAATATCTTCATGTTCAAAGTTAGTGGCGTAAGCGATCTTATTGAACTTTTTATACTGACAGTTTTCTGGAATGACAAGAACCTGTGCAGTAGTTCTGGCAATGACTCCATTTGTCACTGTTCCCAGAATCTTTTTTTGCATAAAACCTCCCCCACGCATACCCATAATGACCAGATCCGGTTTTTTTGTCCTGACTGCTCTGAGAATTTCGTCTACAGGCGTACCTAATTCGAGATCAAAATCCAGGTCAATATTGGAAAGAATTTCCAGAGGAATTTCTTTTTCTATTTCCGCCAGATAACTTAATGCCAGCTCTTCTCTGCGCCCTACCATTTCATCATGGAAATAAATGGGAGCATAAGGCTCAACACTTCCCGGCGAATATACATGGAGCAATTTCACTTTTCCTTTTACCTCGGCGGCCAATCTACACGCATATAGAAAAGCATTTTTTGCAGGGGGGGAAAAATCGATGGGTACTAAAAAAGTTTTCATCTACGATTTAATTTAATCTGTTAGGTTATTGACTACAGCTCGCAATTCAATGAAGTACTAAAAGGGGAATTCCTATTTCCAAAGCTGCTCTGCGAGTAAGGCTTGACTGGAACAATTTTTCAAGAAAAGTGTGTTTATGCGGTAAGATGGCCATTAGGTCCACCTGGTTTTTATAAATAAATTGTTGGAGACTTTCCCAAACTCTGGGTTCGTGTAACACATACATTTTGAGCAAATCCGGATCAATTCCGGAAGTCAGGATTTCTTTTTTCAGAGCGACTTCCAGGCGCGTCCAAGGGTCAGAAGGGTGCTGATTTACGTGTACACAAGATATGGTGGCCCCAAACGTTTTGGCAGCATCTAACATCCACGGAGGCAATGATAACCCATCTTCCTCAAAATTTGTGGCGTATAGAATGTGATTGAATTCCCGAAACTGTGCATCTACGGGAATTGCCAAAACCGGACATGATACCCGTTCGATTACCTGAGAGGTTACACTGCCAAACAATTTTTCTACTACATTGCTGGCCCCACGGGTTCCCATTACAATCATGTCAGGATTGATTTCTTTGACTGCCTGAAGGATTCCGTCGATAGCAAAAGCGTAAGAAAATTTAAAGGAAAGCTCCACATCGGATTTTATTTCTTTTTTCACCTGTTCCCCATATTTTTCAAACTCTTTATGCGCACGGTCTTCCTTTTCGAGATTAATGCGGTCAATCAACTCTGGAGTAATATAAAATTCTCCCGTTGAGGCATAGTGAAAAGCATGGAACAGGACTACTTCTGCTCCGTATTTTTCGGCCAATTTGATCGCATAAATAAACGCTTGATGCGCATTGGGTGAAAAATCCGTTGGAAATAAAATGGTTTTTACCTGAATGCCTCTATTGGTTTCAGATGATAATCCGGAATCCAAATTGAAATCCTCAATATGAGCTTGTTTTAGATTTTTCATAACAATTTCACTATAGGGTTAAAAAACAAAAGCAAACCTGTCTCAAAAGATCGATTTTAATGTGAAACACGGAGACACTGAGATGAAGATGGTTTGATAATTAGTTACTTATCTCCGTGCCTCTGTGTTGATTTTTTGGCTTTTGCTACAGGCTCTCTACCTTATGTGTCCAACTTAGCGGTGGAATGCCAATAAAGGCACATCCGTATAGAGAACCATTTCTTTTGTCAGGCTTTTGTCAAGCATTTTAGCCAGGAAGTCTCTGCGGTGTGTGGTCATGGCCAGCATATCAATGCGGTACTCGCTCATGAACTTCTGCAATCCTCTGACTACATCATCGTGATTAAACAGGTAGAAATCCAGACGACCTTCTTTTTCCAAATGATAAAGCTCTTCAAAAGACTCTAGTTCCAATTTATTCCAGCTTGAATTTTTGCTGGTTTTGACGTGCGCACAAATGAGTTTTGCGTCAAATGCATTGGTAATATCTACCAGTTGATCTATAATAGGAAATTCGTTTTCTGCCATTTGCATTCCATAGAGGATCTGCTTAATGGGCTCATAAGTACAATCATCTGGAATAGCCAGTACCGGGCAAGTGGAGTTTTCAATTACCCTGGCAGTTACGCTTCCCAGGATTTTTTCAGAAATACTGGCCGCGCCTTGTGTGCCCATGATAATCAGGTCGATATTCATTTTTCGACTCAAAGAAACAATTTCTGTTTCTGGACGACCAGCTTCCAGAATCGGATTCACCTCTATATCTTTTCCCAATTCATACTGAGCTTCCCTTTGATATTCATGGAAAGAATGCATGGCTTTTTCCAGCTTTTCCTCACGAATAGAATCTGAAAGCTCCCTGGGAATATAATCATTGTTTACCGGAGTATCCTGGTATACATGAAGCAACATAATTTTAGCATTCAGTTGCTCAGCAACATTGATTGCATATTTAAAGGCGTTATGAGCAGTGGGTGAAAAGTCCGTTGGAAAAAGGATGGTATTTATTGATCCTCTCACTTCATTTCCGTCCTGGGATCTTGGATAAGTCTTTAAAGCGGCCATTTTTTTATCTTTTTAGTTTATTATTCAATATTAAGTCTAAATAAAAAGGAGATAAATGAAGATTGATAATCAGAAGAATGACTTATATCATTTAGGCCTGTTCATATTTTTGTCATTCATTTTATCCCCTTTAAACCGATTCAATCAAAGCATTGAGATTAAAACTATTCTCTTTTTGTTTGACTACTAATAGAGGAATTTCAAAATCAAGTTCGATCAAACGTTCAGTTACACTGCCGAGAAACATAGCGGTAATCGCATTTTTTCCTCTGGCACCCGCCATCAGGATATCCGCCTTTTCTTTCATCGCATGTTCATACAGAAAGTGAGCCGGGGATATTTTGGGATGATTATAGGTGAACGCTGATTTTATCTCAGCGCCATTTACATCGAGATCTCCCAAAAAATTCTTAAACTTTTCCCTGGCGTTTGTTTCCATGATCCTTGCGAACTGCTGTTCGGTTTTCCCGGTTCGGTAATAACCATAAGGAACGGTATAGATATAATTGCTCACGATCTGTAAATCGGGATTATGTGTGCCAAATGCCAGAGCACTTTCAAAAGCTGCTTTAGAAAAAAAAAAAAAATCGTTGGCAATCATGATCCGGTCGAGTTTAAGGCTGACCGTTTCCGGAACAAATAATACCGAACAACTTACCTTTCTGGCTAACTGCCGGGGAATAATACCGCTTCCATTACTCAGTACTTTGTGCCCCACCAGTAGCAGATCAATGTCTTTGTTATGAGACCAGCGTAACATTTCTCTTCGGGGACTACCTTCAATTACCTCGAAGCTCGTTCCGTAATCCTCGAAATCAGGAAAATATAGTCTGGCTTCACGCTCCATTTCCTCCCTGATTTTTTCATCTCTGGGATATTTTACATCCGGATATTCGGCTGTGATTTCATCCGGGATATCGAGGTCTTTCTGAATATTAACAAAGTAGATTTTTTCAGGAGCAAGATAATAACTTAGAAATGCTGTATACTGGATCAGCGTGCGGTCCATTAACGTCAAATCCAGTCCTACCATAATTCGCTTAAAAGAATACATAACCGGGTTATTATATTATATATTCAAATACATGAATATTGATAAAATCTTGTATGATAGACTCCCCTGATCAAAGTGACTTTTATCACTTTAGAAGAAAATAAAATTGACTAATATCATGGTTTGACCTATTTTTAAGCAGTGTCAAAAAAATAAATGGGCAATATTTTTGCCCAAAATATTAATAACCCCATGCCCAAAACAGTTTCTGTAGGCACTGATTTGTCTTGTTATCATTGTGGAGATCCCTGTGCGGATCTTTCTATCAGAATAGAAGATAAGACCTTTTGTTGTGAAGGCTGCAAAATGGTGTATGAGATTCTGAATACCAATGAGTTATGTGCCTATTATGACCTGGAAAAACACCCTGGTTTGCAAATAAAAGCTGGTAAAACCGGGGATAAGTTTGCTTATCTGGATCACGAAGAAATCGTTGGTAAACTCATCGATTTCCAGGATGATCAATTTACCAGAGCTACTTTTTTTATTCCGCAAATTCATTGTGCCTCTTGTATATGGCTACTTGAAAACTTGTATAAACTTCACCCGGGAATAAATGCGGTAAGGGTAAATTTCCTTCGTCGTGAAGCCTATATCACTTTTGACCATAACCAAACTTCTTTTAGAAAGGTAGTAGAACTTCTTGCAACGATTGGTTACGAGCCGGCGATTAACCTGGAGCAGTTGGACAAACCCGCAAAAAAGAGCGGGTCAAAATCTTTTACCTATAAATTAGGAATTGCCGGGTTTGCGTTTGGGAACATCATGTTGATGAGTTTTCCTGAATATTTGGGATTGAGTCATGCAACTGAAATTGGGCTCACTTCGTGGTTTGGATACTTAAATTTACTCCTGGCGCTTCCTGTTTTTTTCTACAGTAGTACTGAATTTTTTCGCTCTGCCTGGTGGGGCCTTCGTCAGGGTAGTCTGAATATCGACGTGCCGGTTTCCATCGGTATTATTACACTTTTCTTTCGCAGTGCTTATGAAATTTTCACTCATACAGGAGCGGGATTTCTCGATTCACTGGCAGGACTGGTGTTTTTTCTATTAGTGGGGAAATGGTTTCAAAACCGTACCTATCAATCGCTTTCTTTTGAAAGGGATTATACTGCCTATTTTCCTGTAGCAGCTACCCGGAAAAAGGGTGAAACAGAATCCGAGGTTCCTTTATCCGAACTAACAGCAGGAGACAATTTACTTATACGCAATGAAGGACTTATTCCGGCTGACTCGGTGCTGATGTCATCTGAGGCGAAAATTGACTATAGTTTTGTCACGGGAGAGTCAAACCCTGTTACGCGAAAAAAGGGAGATCACCTTTATGCAGGCGGCAGATTGGTGGGAGCCGCTGTCGAGGTCGCACTATTAAAGGATGTATCTCAAAGTTATCTGACTCAATTGTGGAATAATAATGTTTTTGAGGATAAGAAAAAGGGGGTAAAAGGGATCACGGACCGTTTTGGCAAGTATTTTACCATTGTGGTCTTACTGACTGCTTTTGCTTCAGGAATTTACTGGTATACCATAGATTTTTCATTAGCGATACAGGTTTTTACCGCTGTTTTGATTGTGGCTTGCCCCTGTGCTTTGGCCCTCGCGGGACCTATTACCCTGGGAAATGCGCTGAGAATATTGGGACGAAAACACCTTTATCTCAAGCATACTGCTGTGGTGGAGAATATGGCCCGGACAGATCATGTTGTCTTTGATAAGACGGGTACGATTACCAAGTCCGGAGGGGATGACATTCACTGGGAAGGAAAAGCGCTAACGACGGAGGAAAAGGGTTGGATTTATGCGTTGGTACGCAATAGTCTGCATCCGGTGAGTATGAAAATTGCAAAAATTACAGAATCTCTCTCCAATCAGGAAGTCGGTGATTATCAGGAAATAAAGGGGAAGGGGATACAAGGTGAAGTCGCCGGACACGAATTAAAGATTGGATCGGAAAGCTGGATTGCAGGACAAATGACAGAAGCGCGTTCTGGTGCCTCAGTATCCATAGATGGATTGTATCGTGGTACTTTTCTGGTGAGTAATCAATACCGGGAAGGGATTGACGAAATGATTACCCGTTTGGAGCCAATTCCTTTATCCGTTCTTTCCGGAGATAACCAGGGAGAAGAACCATTTTTAAGGACATTATTTGGGACTGATACTCCTATGTTATGGAATCAATCCCCTGAAGATAAAATGCATTACATAGCCCAGGTTCAATCAAATGCTGAAAAAGTAATGATGGTTGGCGATGGGCTAAACGATGCAGGAGCTTTGGCAAAGAGTGACATTGGTCTGGCGGTTTCGGAAAATATACATCATTTTTCTCCCGCCTGCGATGGAATTCTGGATGCCAAAGCATTGCCTATGTTGCCTCAGTTTATTCGTTTCTCAAAATTGAGTTTGAAAATGGTCTGGCTGGGGATTGGCATTTCCGTTCTTTATAATCTGATTGGATTGGGTATTGCCATTCAGGGATATCTCACTCCGGTAATTGCTGCGATTTTGATGCCTGTGAGCTCAATTTCTGCTGTAATAATTGGTTTGGTATCGACAGAAATGGTGAGACAAAAAGTCTTTAAGAAAAATCATTTTAATATATGATGAAAGTCATCTTGCGAACTGACAAAAGTCACCTTAAGAACTGACCCGTCTCAATTCCGATCAATTATCATACATCTACTTTTACCGCATCAACTAAAACTACCGTCATGAGTGCAATAATCATCCTGATTTTTATCAGTCTTCTGGTCGCCGGAGGATTTCTCATGGCTTTTATCTGGGCTGTCAAAGATGGGCAATATGAAGACGATTACTCCCCATCAGTCCGGATATTATTTGAAGAAACTACTTTAAATCCGAACCGAAATGATCAAGAATCCGACGCAAACGACTGAATCCTTTCAAGGCTCTGCCACGCTTGAGAGATTTAGTTACGACAACAACATTGTTAAGTATTTTGCCATTGCATCAGTCTTTTGGGGAATTGCTGGCATGTTGGTGGGACTCATTGTTGCCTTCCAGCTAGTTTTGCCAGAGTTTGCCTTATGGGACGGAATTG
>JAGQVA010000195.1 GCA_020438265.1 Bacteroidota bacterium | reverse complement strand
TATTTGAGTATATGGGTGGGGGCAAGCCGATTGTGGCCTCTGATTTACCTGTGTTAAGGGAAGTCCTTTCAGAAGGCGAAAACGCCCTTCTGGCCAATCCTGAAACACCTCAGGAATGGGCGGATAAAATACATTTATTGAAAAAAGACCCCGAATTGCGGGAAAAAATAAGGAAAACTGCACAGCAGAACTTTTTTGATTTATACACCTGGGATAAGCGGGCTGAGTTGATTCTCGGAGAGGTGTAGAATAAAGACCTTTTTTAAGGATCTTTTCTTTCAGACCTTTCAGGTTTTCAAAACCTGGAAGGTCTATGAGAACGAAAGAGAAGGTCTGAAAACATAAACATACATGTACGACCTTTCATCAGAATTTAAAGGCCCCTTGTTCATCTCAGGAATGCCCCGCAGCGGAACCAAACTCCTCCGGGACCTGGTTAATAATCATCCCCGGATTTCGATTCCTACACATGAAAGTCATTTCATCCCCTGGATGCTTCGCAATATCGGAAAGGATACTGATCTTAATCAAGCCTCCCATCTTGAAGCGGCAATTGCTCTGTTTTTGGAAACCAAATTTGCAGGAAACTATCCTCAGAAACTCTCCAGAATCACTGCAGAAAATATAAAAGCCTTTCAAAATCCCGTTTCATGGGCCTCTTTTTTCGAGTATATTTTTCGGGAATTGGCTGAGGAATCTGAAACAGAGAGGTTTATCTGGGGTGACAAAACGCCTGGTTATATTCTTCATTATGAATTATTAAAATCGATTTTTCCGACAGCCAGATTTGTACATATCATCCGTGACCCTCGTGATTATGCCCTATCAGTCAATCACGCCTGGGGCCGCAGTATGGAACGCGCTGCGCATCGCTGGCACCAGACTATCCATCAGGTGAGGCAACTAGCCCAACATAATGATGATTATCTGGAAGTTCGTTATGAAGATCTGCTGGACGATCCCGTTAAGGTGTTAACAAAAATCTGTCGGTTTGCAGGAACGGATTACGAATTAGGGATGGAGCTATTAAGAAAACCTTCTGAAAATTTGGGTGAAACGAAGGGAAAAACGGCCATTATAGCTACGAATAAAAATAAATTCATGGAAAGAATTCCTGCGGATAAACTCAAGAGAATTGAAGAACTGGTTTGTTATGAAGCAGAGCAACTTTCCTATCAGATGGTCAATAATGTCAAACATAAACCACTGAACAGCAATGAATTATTTTGGCTAAAGGTTTATGACGGATTTCAGTCTGCGACATTTCACATCAAATCGCGGGGATTTGCCAAAGGAATTAATTATTTCCTGAAGTTGCACAAACAGGGTAGTTGGAGAGGTGTGTGATAGAAAATACACAAAAAACGGTAAAACGGTAGGGACACAAAATTTTGTGTCCCTACCGCATAAACAACAAATCATTATTGAAATTGGTATTGAACCTCGGGGTTTTCTTTCATTGCCGTAAGGCTTTGAGGATATTGTTCCACAAACCAGACCAGGAAGGCTGTTACATCAATCTTTTCACTGAGCATCTTTTCCGTTCTCGCCCGCCATTCCATTTTCAGATCAGGATGACTGAGAATTTCTATCCCTTTCTCAATGGACTTCATCTGGTCTTCTGGTGATTCAGTAAAATTAAACACCAACTGATATTTCTCTTCCAATTCATCTGTATACCCTCTTCCATCATTATCCAGAAAAATAGAAGGCGTTCCCAGCATCGCACATTCTGAAGCCATCGTAGCGCTTTCTCCATACAATAAACTGGCGTAATACAGGGCATCGTGAATTTTCTCAGGGAGAATTTTAATCTGATACTGCTTTAATTCTGCAGGCAGTTCGTCTTCGGAGGTAATGAATACCTTGGACAGTTTGGCAAACTCCTGTACTGCTTTGATTTTGTTTTCAACAGTCAGACCGGAGTGTCCTACGTCATGACTGGCATTCCAGGAAACCAGACGCACAATGGTAAATTTTTCCCCTTCTTCTACTCCCAGTTCTTTCAAAATACCTGGATCTGGAGTAAAATAGTTTTTGTGCAAATAGGCTAATTCGTGATACCCCTGATAAAACATTTGTTTTTCCGTAAGCTTGCGATGAAAACAAACCGGGTTTAACATTACATCACAGAAAGGTACAGTGATCTTGTGCTGTAGAGAGGCGTGCTCTGTATCCTGAAGCAAAATATTGGGTTTCCGTACCATCATGGCAGCATGCGAACCGTAAATGGACCCCATACTGATAAATATATCTGGTTTAAAACGAAGGGAAACATTCAATAGCTGAGTATCGAATTTAAAAATCCCCCACAGTTTGCCTAAGGTCTTTTTATAGTGTTTTCCAAAAACGATATGCTCAAATCCCAGGTTTTCCAGCAGGATATGAGAAATTTCTTTTTTACGTGTTGTAAACAGGACTTTATGTCCTCTTTCCTGCATTTTCCAGGCAAAATTTTTAAATAAATGAACGTGAGCCGGGTGATTGATATCAATCAATACTCTCATGAATTTGAATCTCGGTCTTAATGGTTATACTTTTATTGACAGTTATCTGAGCTAATAATACTTCACAGGGTTCTTTTTTGTAAAAAGAAGGAGAATACCAACCCAGAATGGGAGATTCCTGCCCTTTCACCCTTTCGATTTGCAAATCTTCCTGAAAATGTATACTAACCGGACGGGCATCTTCGCTCTGAAGATTAAAGTCTCTGGATGATAACTGATTCACAACAATTTCCGGATGCAGGTGAAAAGGAATTTTCAGATTATGCTCATTTTGATCCTGAACCTCGATCTCGTCGATAATCGTAAATCTGTCTTTTTCACGGTTAAACGCTATCGTCCGGGTGTGAATGACTCCCGTCTCCTGATAGCCATTATGACGACCGGTTACGCGCTCCAGCATATCATCCTTTTGCACCTCCACTACTTCGGCCTTGTAGTGCCTTACCCACATGGTAGGCCCGCCTCTGAGTGCCTGATTCTCATTATCTACACACACCGTATTATGCGCCAGAGTGCTGATAAAATAGTTTCGCCACTCCATGTCTGTGTGGTAGGTATAGGTTCCCGGATCAATGAAGACAAATTGTCCGTCAACCCCCATGTAAAAACTCAAAGCATCAGAATGACCATGAGCTGCAATTCCAAGAAATCCCAGCGGGGCAACATCATAATGGAGGAAAATTTCCTGATCAGGCCCATCTTCCTTTCGGAAAAGGAAATGCCCGTCTTTTTCATAAAAACGGCTTGTTCTTTCTACTTCGATCTCTTCAATGCTGTCAAAAGCGTATTCCCCGTCATTGCCAAACAAAATCCGGTTTTTCAAATCAAACCCATTACAGCGGCTTTTCAGATTCGGATCATTAAAAATAATTGCACCTGAAGTGAGCAGGGAAAGGAAATTATTAAATTCCTCTTTATCCTCTTCCAAAATAAAAGTCCGTCCATCATCACCATCACCATAATGATTGATATTTCCTTCCACATCAACCAGATGATAGAGATACAAAAACACCTTATGGAAAAGAGATTTGAATCTGGATGAAAAGGGGTTCCCTGTTTTCTCTGCTACAACGTGGGCAATCAGGAAAAAATCGGTAATAAACTGCATATACTCGGAAGTTTCTTCGCGGTTAATTCCGCTTTCCGTATGCTGTTTGATTAATTCCTGCTCTGTAACCTTTTTGGCGTGTCGGTTCCACTTGGCAGATTCTTCAAATTTCCAGTAAGAAGACGCCACAAACAGACCTACACATTCGCTGATCCGGTGGTTATTCGCAGAAGAAAACCTGGATGGGAAATCGTGGCTGTATTTACAATGAAGGTAAATCAAGGGGACCCATTTTTCATTGACAAACTTTCGGAAAGGTTCGCTTCTTTCCATGACCTCATTCACATCGAGGATTTCCCAGCACAAAAACCAGGTAAGAATCCGGACATTTACTTCAATATTGCTATACCAGTTGACACCAATCAGGTAAGGATTTTGCTCGATCCAGGATTCCATCACAGACTGAAACAAATGCAGATATTTCTGATCTTTGGTTGCCTGATATTGCTGGGCAATTCGGGTGAGAAACTGATGCCGATTGGGTTCCCATACATATTTGGCAATCCCGTTTTCATCCGTTCTTGTATTTACTTCCCTGCAAAAAACCAAAGGAAACGTGCCATTGGTACGAATATCCTTATGCCAGTCAATCGGCCTGGTATAGTCCCATTCCACTCCCAGGATATCAAAATGAGTATCATAAGAATGATAGGGAAGGTCCTTTGTATCGAGAAGTTTGGGAGGTAGAGCGATTAACTGTTTTTCGGGAAAAAGACTTTGATTTTTTAGCTTATTTACCTTCCGGGTTACCATCTGATCTACCCTGAAAACGAGTTCAGGAACAGACATGGTTTTGAGCCGGTTGATATACCAATTTACATTCATGAATATATCTTATTGTGATTGTTTCTGTTTTCTCAATAAAACATAACCGGAGAAGGAGGGGATATCAGTATCACTCCAGGAATCTGGAATCAAGAAGAAGGATATTCAAAGGTAAAGATCAATTTTGTACAATCATTTAATCAACTACTGAATACCTATAATCCGTGTACTAAGGGTTGAAATCGGGATCTGATTGGTTTTTGGAGAATCGCCTGTTTAGGCAATCAATTTCCCAAAATTGCTTTCATGCTTCGAATAAAAATTACTGGAATGAATTTTGACAGTTAACAATTCCCTCCCTCTTTGTTTCAGGTTTATCCATAAAAACCTATAATCCATCACCTGAAAGACTGTGAATCATTAAACATCATTTTCGCTTTTTATCAAATATCTATTTCCTCATTTTTAACAGGTCAAAATGTCTAAATTCATTAGTCTTTGTTTCCGCAATCATAATGAACAATTATTCTCGGGTCTTCTCCAATCAATTGAGAATGAACTGGTTTTGAGTCATTCTACCGCTACTCCACCCCGACTCATTTCCAGCACAGGATTAACCACGATTCTCATCAATCCATCCGAAATGTGTGAGGTAAAAGACAAAAGTATTTGTGTGGGAATAATGACTCAAAAGCCAGAGACCTGGCACCTTCCGGGAGGAGACATTCCAGATGGTAATTTTGCTTTAATCAGAGCAGATCAACATACCCTGGAACTGGTAACCGATGCCACTTCCAGCCGGATAATATGGTATTACCAAAATGAAGATTTTCTGATAGCCTCCACGTCACAAAGGGCTATTATCATGCTGCTGGGAACTTTCGAGCCCAATGATAAGACCTATTCATGGTTTCTCACTTCGGGATATCATGGCCCTGACATGGGTTGGGATAAAAGATTAAAATACGTACATAGCAATCAGTCCAGGTTAATATTGAACCGAGAAACCTGGGAACTTACTGAAGAAACGCCTTCTTTTACATTTGAATATATTCAGAAGCCTGTATCAGAGCATTATGATTTTTACAAAAAATCCATCAGCCAGGCTTTTTCCAACCTGACTCTGAATCCCGATCAATGGGCTATTCCCCTTTCAGGAGGATATGATTCCCGAACGATTTTGCTTTTACTTCCAGAAAGGAAAAAATTCAAAACGATAACCTGGGGACAAAAAAACTCCAGGGAAATTCCTCTCAGTGATGCGTTTATCGCTCAAAAACTGGCAAAAAAACTCAATCAGCCACATAAGTTCTATCCGTTAGATCCGGCAGAGCTTCCATTTTCTGAGCTTCTGGATCGTTTTCTTATAGCATGCGAAGGGAGAATGGACAAAATTGGCGGATATCTGGATGGATTTGAGGTTTGGGATCAGATTCAAAAAGAAAACATCCAGGGAATTATGAGAGGTGCTTTACCAATGTCCATCAGTTCGGTTCCGCAAAATATGGAAGAAGTCTTTTCGCATCTCGAGACTCCTGAATTCAAACAGATTTTTCCTGAGGAACCAGATTTTATACACGACTTTTCTCCCAAAGTATTTCCAGATTATTTGCTTAAAAAGCCCGGAGAATCACTGGCCGAATACAGGGACCGTTTATTCATTCTTTATTGGAATCCAGGCCGGATATCCGCGTTTAATGATGTGAAGCTCAACCATACGGAAACCTTATTACCCTTTTGTCTGAAAGAGGTCATTGACATTTACCGTCAACTCCCTGATCAAAGCCGAAGCGAAAAAAAGCTTCAAAAAAGGCTGGTTCAATCATTAACTCCCAACGTAGACTTTGCCAATATTGATAGCAATATCAATCTCCGGGCTTATTTAAAAAGTTTGGATGTAAGAAACGAAATGCTGGACCTGCTCTCTGACCCAACCAGTAAAAACATTCTCCCGGCGAATTTTTTGAACTATTTGATTCAGAATTTATCAACAAACGGATTAGAATATCAGGATCGGCGTTACAGCAAAAAGATTGTATTAAAAAAGAAAATTAAAAGCTTTTTACCAGAGCATTTTTATAATTGGCGAAAATCTCCTCGCCCAAATACAGATTATACAAAAATTGCCCTGAGAGCTTGTATTATTCTTCGAATGAATCAGGTTCTGGTGAATGACACCGCTTTTTTGACGAAAATACAACTCCCTGAGCGAATATCTTAACAGGCAGATATTGATAATTAATACCAATTATCGAATCAATATAAACAATGGCCATTCCATACATTTGTAATTTTACACCAAATAACTTGCAATATGATCAGATAAGACAGGCAATATCATATAGAACTGAAAATTTTACTTAATTATACCCTTATTCTACCCCAAACCAGATATACACCAAATAGTAGGAACATATTTAAATACTAACATCCCTCAATGAATTCATTTGAGAAAAAAATCTTAATTACCGGTGTAGCGGGCTTTTTAGGCTCTAATTTGTTAAACAAAGTTCTTCAGCAAGGACATAAAGTTTGGGGAATCGACAATCTTTCAATGGGGAGCCTCCAGAATATGGGAGCTAGCCTGGAAAACCCCGATTTTACATTTCTGGAAAAAGATATCGTAGAAGCAGAGACCTTTGAAGACCTTGGAGAAACCTTTGATGTCATTGTACACCTGGCTGCTTTTAAAATTCCTCGTTATGGCAATACGATAGACACCCTCAAGATCAATAGTATCGGAACCGAAAACGTCCTTGAGTTTGCAAAAAAAACTAAAACCAAATGCGTTTTGGCTTCTACCTCCGATGTGTATGGTATGAGTCCGGACATTCCTTTTCGGGAAGATGGCAACCTGGTTTTGGGAGATTCAACCGTGCCGAGATGGTCGTATGCCGCATCTAAAGTATTTGATGAGCATCTGGCACTGGCTTATATGGAAGCTTATGACTTCCCTGTCGTTTTACTTCGGTTTTTTGGCTCCTACGGCCCTAATCAGAACCTTACCTGGTGGGGCGGACCACAGTCTGTCTTCATCAACGCCGTAATGAATGATGAAGTCATTCCTATTCATGGAGATGGCATGCAGACCCGGACTTTTACCTTTGTTGAAGATACCGTAGATGGCATTTACGCGGCAATAATGAAAGAAGAAGCCAATGGGGAAATTTTCAATATTGGCGCTCATGAAGAAATCACCATTCTTGGTTTGGCTCAAAAAATCAAGGCACTTTCAGGTACTCCCGGCGACCTTAAGGTTGAAATCATTCCTTATGACAAAATTTCAGCCGGTCGCAAATATCAGGACGTTATGAGAAGAGTTCCCGATACCAGCAAAGCAGAAAGGCTCCTGGGTGTAAAAGCAAAAGTATCTCTTGAAGAAGGGTTAAAAAGAACCATTGAATGGCAGGTTAGCATTACTCAAACAGAAGTACAGGTATGAATATAGGCGTTATTGGTGGTGGCATCATGGGATTAACGCTTGCTCATAAACTTCAGGAAAAAGGCAGATCAGTTACAGTATATGAAAGCGGTAGCCAGCTCGGTGGGTTGGCTACCTACCATGATTTTGGAGATTTTTACTGGGATAAATTTTATCATGTCATTTTACCTGGGGACCATTTTCTGCTAAGTTTGTTAAAAGAACTCGGCCTCGAAAGCAAGCTGCGCTGGAAAAAAACCTTTACAGGTTATTATGTCAACCAAAAGTTTTATTCTATCAGCTCCAGCATGGAATTTCTCCTGTTCCCTCCCCTGAGTATGATCAGCAAGTGCAGGCTGGCTATTACCATTCTGTATGCTTCACGGATTCATGACTGGAAACAAATGGAGAAAATCACCATTGAGGAATGGCTGGTCAAAATCGGCGGAAGGCAAACCTTTGAGGCTTTCTGGAAACCACTTCTCCTGGCCAAATTGGGAGAAAATTACAAGAAAGTTTCAGCCGTTTTTA
>JAGQVA010000194.1 GCA_020438265.1 Bacteroidota bacterium | reverse complement strand
TCCTCCCGTATTCAGTCCGGTATCGCCTTCGCCTATTCTTTTATAATCCTTGGCCGAAGGTAGGAGTTTATAGTCTTTTCCATCTGTCAGGACGAAGACAGAGATTTCAATTCCCTGTAAAAACTCTTCAATGACAATCGTTTCACCAGCTGCTCCGAAAGAAGCACCTGAAAGCATATCCCTGACTGCTTCAGCTGCCTGCTCACGAGTTTCGCAAATCAGTACCCCTTTTCCCGCAGCCAGGCCATCGGCTTTTACCACGACAGGTAAAGGGTGATTTTTGAGGTAATTGAGCGCTTCCTGAAGCTGATGAGCTTGAAAAGAAGCATAAGCAGCCGTGGGAATTCCGTGTTTTTGCATAAACACCTTGGAAAACTCCTTGCTGCCTTCCAGTTGGGCGCCAGCCTGATTCGGGCCAATAACCGGAATATTGCGGGCAGAAAGAAAGTCAGCCATTCCATCTACCAGCGGTTGTTCGGGCCCTACGACCACCATGTCAATGTTATTTTCCTTTACAAAAGCTTCCACTGCTGAAAAATCAGCGACATTGATAGAAACATTTGTTCCTACCTGAGCGGTGCCCGCATTACCAGGGGCAATATACAGAGCCTCACAACGGGGCGATTGTTTGATTTTCCAGGCCAGGGCATGCTCCCGGCCTCCTGAGCCAATGATGAGAATATTCATGGCGCAAAAGTAGGAATTTTTTGGGGATGAAGTGGTTTTGGAATGGAGTATTAGTCAAATCCTTTGGGGCTTTTGTTTGTACCCTGTCGGGCTAGCACCTGCCCCTCAGGAAGGGCATCGCGCAAGGCCAGGCCATTTGGCTTAGGGAATATGTAAGGCGAATGCCTTAGTTGATGCTCTGGCCTGCGCGAGCTAACCTCTTGAGGCTAATCTCTCTACACAAATATTAGAAGTCCCAATGGGAAGTAAAAACAAGAAACAAGAAATGTAAAAGTAAAAAGTAATTGACTCACAATCAGGAAATTAACCTTTCCATTATTCCTTTCTTGTTTCTTGTTTTTACTTACGTTTGTCCTTTGCAGGGATGCATCATTGATAGCAAGTATCGGATAATCAATCCAATAAAAAGATGTATGGAGAGATTAGCTCTTGAGGGGGCGGTGCGTGCGCGAGAGTGGGTACAACTTGAGAAGAAGAAAGGTCTTATTTAAAACCTACGGCACTTAATTGGGATTTCAACCAGAGATTCGCATATTTATTTTCAAAATTACTCAACCCAACCTCCCATGCTTAGAACCCTCATCCTCCTATTATTTTCTGGTCTGGCTTCTCATTTTCCAAACCAAACATCAACCCTCCCCCGCCTGAAAGTCTCCGACAATCACCGCTTTTTGGTGACAGAAGACGGAAAACCCTTCTTCTACCTGGGCGACACCGCCTGGGAACTCTTCCATCGCTGCAATCGCGAAGAGGCTGACATGTATCTCCGCAAACGAGCCGAACAGGGCTTTAACGTGGTTCAGGCGGTAGCACTCGCAGAACTCGATGGACTTAATACGCCCAATCCTTACGGAGCGACTCCCCTGACTGATAATGATCCCACCAAACCCAATGAGAAATATTTCCAGCATGTAGATTATATCATCCAAAGAGCTGCGCTTCATGGAATCTATATCGCTCTCTTGCCTACCTGGGGAGATAAATTGTACAAACATTCCTGGGGAACAGGCCCGGAAATATTTACTCCTGAAAATGCACAGATTTTTGGGAAGTGGATTGGCACTCGTTATAAAAACCAAACCAATATCATTTGGGTATTAGGGGGAGATAGAAACCCCCGGCCTGATACAGACGATATAGAAGTCTGGCGGCAAATGGCAGCGGGAATTGCCGAAGGCGTGGGTGGACAGGACAAAGCCTTAATGACTTTTCATCCCCAACCGGCTCGTCCGGGAGGTTCTTCCAATTGGTTTCACCAGGACGAATGGCTGGATTTTAACATGCATCAAACGGGACATTGTGCGAATCAGCCTACGTATGAACTGATCAAAAATGACTATAACCTTTTACCCGTAAAACCAACTCTGGATGGAGAACCTTTGTACGAAGATCATCCCAATTGTTTTAACGCCAAAGAGCTGGGGCATAGCCTTCCTGAAGATTTCCGCAGGATTATGTACTGGAATGTATTTGCAGGAGGGTTTGGGCAGACTTATGGTTGTCATGACGTATGGCAAATGTATACAAATGATAAAACGCCGGTGAATCAACCCCTTCGTCCCTGGCCTAAAGCACTCGACCTTCCCGGAGGGAATCAAGTCAAACATTTGAAAAATCTGATGCTTTCCCGACCTTTTTTATCCAGAGTTCCGGCTCCATCGATGGTTCTAACGGCTCAGACACATGATCACACCTACACCATCGCTACACGCGACCAAAGTGGAGCTTACGCTATGATCTATTTCCCTACCGGACAGCCCGCAGAGATTGATTTAAGAACGTTAACTGGAAGCCGTTTGAAACCCTGGTGGTACGATCCCCGAACCGGAAACGCCATAGCTGGAGAAAATTTTTCAAAAGAAGATTCTCGTACCTTTACTCCTCCAACTTCCGGAAAAGGAAACGATTGGGTGTTAGTGATTGATGATAGCCAAAAAGAGTTTGGAAAACCCGGAAAACTATGAAAAACGTTCAATTTAACATTCGTCCTGTATTATTTTGTGATTTAGAAAAATTGACAGAAATCGGAGAATTGACATTTCGAGAAGCTTTTGAAGCCCTCAATGATCCCGACGATTTTGAAGATTACGTCAAAAACAATCTCAGTCTTGAAATCATCAGGGAAGAATGGAATGATCCTAAGAATGCCTTTTTCTTACTGGAACATGAAAGAGAAGTTGCGGGTTACCTCAAATTGCAAAGTGGTAAACAGCCGTCTTGTGTTCCGGGAAATTCCGTCATCGCCCTGGAAAGGCTTTATCTCAAAAACGATAAACAGAATTTAGGATTAGGCCAAAAACTCTTTCAGTTTGCCGTAGAGCGGGCCCGTGCTCAGAATTTTCAAGTCATGTGGCTGGGAGTCTGGGAACATAATGAAGGAGCAATCCGGTTTTATCAAAGATTCGGCATGAAAAAATGTGGCTCCCATATATTTCAATTGGGAGGTGATCCTCAGACGGATTGGATTATGTGGATGGATTTGTAGGTTTAGGATCTCCGACCATATATCATCCAAAGCAAAATCCCAATACCTGGAAAGAAAAACACAACCCCCATCCAAAGAAGTTTTTGGTCCATACTATGATAAGGGCTTTTCCAGATGTTATACAATACACCGATAACAAAAATAAGCCAGAGAATAGGTAGTACGCGAGACATGTTGAAGGTCGTTTTATATGAAACTCAGCAATGAAAACAGCCCATCCTCTTTGGATGAGCCGATTTTATTAAAAACGTAGTTCTCCGCTAAGGAGTATTTATATTAAGCTCCCGCGCTTTCAGATCTGGTTCCATAAAGAATCCAGATAATCGGCCCGAGTACAGGAAAGGCGAGTACACCAACTGTCCACAATAATTTACCAATGGTTTCTTGTTTACCTTCTTTCCAGATATTGACCAGTACGCCAATTGTCAGGACAAACCAAAGGATAGAAATTGCAAATTTTATAATACCAAACATAGTTTTTGTTGTTGTTTTGAATATTGGTTGGGTGTACGCCCTGTTTTGTTCAGGGTTAATATGCTATCTGCGAAACCGGAGGAATAAATAGACAAAAGGGGAATATTTATCGACAAATGAGTGAGAAGCTCATATTAAACCTGAATCACTTTCTCCAATACTCCTGGCAGATAAATCAGATCAAACGGGGTATATAAACAAGGCACATCATTTCCCATTCGGGTTGAATTTTTCTTTAAAAGAACACAGGCTTTTGCAGTGTTTAAAAGGCAATCTGAGGGATCATGCGTGCGTGTTGTTTCGTTGTTTGAAAGAATTTGTGCATGGTTTTATTCAGGTGCGATGCCTGTTTCGAAATTTGCGTAATCTCCGTTGGAGAATAATTGCTCTTAACAAAATGGTAATACCTATCAGAATAATTAACACAAGAAGGGTTTGCCAACTATGATTTTTAAGATATTCAAACCTGGAAAGAACTTCCTTCCCGAGAAAATAACCCGAATACCCATATACTAAAACCCAGGCAATAGTACCTGTCAGGCTGAAAAGAGCAAATCTCAATATTGGTATGTGACTAAGGCCAATTGTAAAAGGAAGTACAGCCCGAAATCCATATAAAAACCGGTAAGCCAATAGTATTTGTACTGGGTGTTTGTCAACCCACCGTTTTACTTTAACAGTTTTCCTCGAAAGTTTGGGGCGTTTTTCAATAAAAGATTTACCAACAAATCTTCCCAGTAAAAAATGAACCCAATCTGTCAGTTGTGTTCCTATAATGGCTACAATCATTACCCAAATCAACTGGAGATGTCCCAAATGTGCAGCAATTGCAGCAGTCAGTATGGTAACTTCCCCTTCCAGAAAGGTTCCGACCAATACTCCCCCATATAAGAAAACCGTATGCATATAAAATCAGACTTATTTTGGGTTTTCAATCAGATCGAAAATAGGAAATTTTATTGAGGGTATGGGTATGATATTTTCCAGGGGGAAGGAAATCTAACTTAAGTAATGAAGCAAATTAAATTATTAGAAACTGATGTATTTAGCTCTAAATGCTTATGATTCAGCTCCTTTGAAGATCCCTCGCGGTGCTCGGGATACCCCCAAACGGGGGAAGTCAGTCTCTCCCTCGGGGTATCCCGAGCGCAGCGAGGGATCTTCATCAGCCATGCAGAATCAGATTTTTAAACAATAATTTACCTCACCACTTAAATAAAAAACGGGATATAAATACACCTCAAAAAACCATTTTCATAAAAACTTTATTTACAGATAAAAGTTATTTTAAATTTATGTTATTTTTATAAAAAATTTTTACTCGCATGAAAAATATACTTTTTATATTAAAACGAATTGCCTAAATTTGTCCTAGTGCACATAAATTTACCGAGATCAATTGGCTGCCTTTTGTCTCATTTCATTAACAACTATAAAATTTAAAACTCATGAAAACATCATTGTTTTTCCTAAAAACAATTTCTCTTCTTTTTCTCCTTTCCATTTTCATTTTAAGCGGATGTTCAGATACTGAAACACCTGAGCCTACTCCAAAAGGGGATGTAACCCTTCCTGAAATGGATCAAGTGACAAGTACTTTGGATGGTCTTGCAGGAGGGGTGTCTCTTTTAATTAACGAATCAGAAGTACGAGAATTCCTCAAGAAAGAAGCATTAAAACAATTTGATGGCGATTATAATGTACTTTATCAGCACATAAAAAACCACGAATTTTCTGATGGAAAATCATTTGAGAACAAATTTGCAGAACATTACGCAGTTTTTAACAACTTATCAGTTGAGGAAGCTCTTTCACAGGTTCAGCAAATATCTTCCACACTTCCTTTATTAAATATTGGGATTCCGGTGAATATTGAAGCATGGGATCCTGAAACCGAAATCATTCCCGTTACATTTGGTCCCAATCCTGCACAGAACGAAAACTATAGCCATGTTAAGGTTTATCTAAAAAATGGCAAAACCGAATTAATTTCTGTAAGGAAGGACCCGGATTTTCCTGTCATTGTAGTAGGATTGAATGAAAGATGTAATGACGATGGTACTGTAAATGAGCGATTTTTACATACGTCCTCTTCTTCGTCTTCTTCCCCGGTCGAAAGTTTTAGCGAAGGTCAGGATATTGAATTATGGCAGGTAAATGTGCCGGATCTAAGTGAATGGGAAAGCTGGTTATATGGAAAACCAGAGTTTATTATGACTGTAGCTGGCGGAGAAGCGGTTGGTTCTTCCAACGGAATTTCATATTTACTGAAACAATGGATGCTTCCGGGATCACGCAGCGATTACAACGATCCGGCATCCTGGTTTGTAATGAACGAACCAATATGGCCAAACTGGGATAATGATATACCAGGAAGACTTATTTCAGTAAATGTTGGAGAAGAGGATGGTGGTATACCCATTGAAGTTGAAATCAAGCTTTTTGAAATCAAAGTAAAAAAACCAGCATGGTTAAACTTTTTGACCTTTAATCTGGGTACTGTAAAATTTGGCAATATTGGAGAAAATCATAAGGATTTGGGAACAATCGCAATTGATCGAAATTCATTCCCTTGTTGGACAGACTTTTACCTTGGACCTATAAGTGACAAGCATTTTAGATTCTACCTGAATTGTCCATAATCTATTGAAATTTTGTCTTCTGATTGTCTAAATTAGATTTCACCAAAGAATTGCACATAATTGTGTAATTCTTTGGTACTATTTCTAACATAAAACAACCTAATATTCAGATGTAATGAAACACAAAAATATCTATTCCATATTCCTGATTTTAGTGCTCATATTTATCTCATGTGATTCTTTAAATCCTACAAATAAGAGGGTCAGAAAATATTTTGAATCGTGGGAAGGAATCTGGGAAATACAAAGCATCAAATATGTTGACAAAGATACGAGTTTCCTTTTTGATTCTGTTAAGCCTCAAATTGAATTCTCGCCCTGTCAGGCAGTCATTCGCAATGATGGCGGTATGTGTACCATCCAACTGGTGGATCAAGAAGGTAATGTAAATGAACTCTGGGCCATCGGAAGTTATATAGATGAAGATGAAATGAAAGGAAGCTTACGGTTGGATTATAGTCCAAACACCCAGTTTGCAAATGCCTTTAATGACTCTCTTTTAGCAGTAGGCGAGTTTAGTGCCCAACAGTTTTCAGATGGCACAGCTACTATTAGTGGAGGAAGAATCGCCAATTTCGAGGATGGAGACCCTTTCTTTTCCAGAGATGTAATCATTGAATTAGCCAGAAAATGATTCTGTTTGATTTTATATGAAAGCATATGAAGGGGTTATTTGGATGCCTGCTAGCTCTTTTTGGGGCATTTTCCTTAAAGGCCCAGGATATATACTTACAAGGTTATGTAGAAGATGGGACCAGTACAGAGCGATTGGTTGGAGCAACTGTAGTTTTTCTTGACCTTAATCTCATCACATATACGAATCAATATGGATTTTTTCAGCAGAAAATACCTGCAGGAAAAACAACGCTCGAAGTCAGGTTTCCGGGGTTTCAATCCAAAAGGTTCGACTTAATTTTTCTCAAGGATACTTCCCTTACAATTAGTTTGACTGATACTGTAAAAGAATTGGAAGTTGTTGAAATCACAGCAGAACAAGGTATTACGGGAGATTTATTAGGAAAATTAAAACTAAATCAGGCTCAAATAAAGGAAATGCCTTTGATAGGAGGAGAAGCTGATGCAATAAAAGCAATGCAGTTTCTCCCAGGAGTTCAAGGAGGAGCTGAAGGTAGTAGCAGTCTTTATGTTCGCGGAGGAAGTCCAGATCAAAATCTCATTTTACTGGATGGCGCTCCCTCTTATAATACTTCACATGCATTGGGGCTTTTTTCTATTTTTAACCCATCTGCGATCAAAGACATAGCCTTGTACAAAGGGGGAATTTCGGCTCAATATGGTGAACGACTGTCTTCTGTAGTCGATATTACATTGAAAGAAGGCAACAGAAAATATACACAGGGAAATCTGGAATTAGGACCTATCGGTATTAAGGGTTTCATAGAAGGGCCTTTAGGTCAAAAACATCTGGAGGATGCGGAAAGAACATCTTTTATCATATCAGGTAGAAGAACTTTCGTAGATTTGTTTACAAGACCTTATCAGGTTCTTTCCGGTGCAGAAAATCGAACTGGTTTTCATTTTTATGACCTATCTGCAAAAATTAATCACAGATTCAGTCCTGACAATCAGATATTTGCATCATTTTACACAGGAAGAGATGCATTAAATTTAGGAACTGTCTTCAATCAAAAAACAGATTCATCCTCTATAACTAATCGTTTGATTCAAAGAATGGGATGGGGAAATCAAACTGCGGTTCTCAGATGGAATTGGCTGGTTTCAAATAAAATATTCAGTAATCTTTCAGTTTATTATTCAAGATATAATCTGGATGCAGATCTAAGAAGTAAAATTCGCCGAATAACTAACGGAACAGAAAACAAAACAGAAAGTGGTTCTGTTTTTCAGTCAAATCTTCAAGAGGGAAGCCTGAAATGGAATTCTTCCTGGAACTTTGCTCCAAAAAACACCCTGCGAACCGGTTTTTTGTTACAAAGATATGGTTTTAGTCCCGGAGCAATTCAGTTTATCTCCGAAGGGGATAGTTTGATCAGAGGAGATTCTGTGTTGGCAGCGAGTAAGTTAAACTTTTGGGCAGGAGCTACCTATGTTGAACATTCTTTTCAGGCAGGTAGAAGGATAA
>JAGQVA010000193.1 GCA_020438265.1 Bacteroidota bacterium | reverse complement strand
CATCGTGAGCGCAGCGCTAAAAATGAAATCACTGCTCCACGAATTTTTGCCTACAGCGCCTTTGGGCAGGGTGCAGAAGCAGAGATTTCCACTCCGGAAATGGCCCGAGACTGGGTAAAAAATCTCGCTGAAAAAGGAGGGGATGGAATCAAGTTTTTTGGTGCTCGACCTGATATCATGGAGGCTGCTCTTTCGGAGGCAAAAAATCACGACCTGCGATCTGCCTGCCATCATGCCCAGCTCAACGTTGCCTGGCTCAATGTGATGAATACTTCTAAAATGGGCCTTACCAGCATGGAACACTGGTACGGACTACCGGAAGCGCTTTTTACAGATCGTACGATTCAGAACTATCCTCTGGACTATAATTATCAGAATGAACAGGATCGGTTTAGTGAAGCGGGTAAATTATGGAAACAAGCTGCACAACCATTTTCCACTCACTGGAATATGGTCATGGATACGCTGATCGCCCGTGATTTTACCCTTGATCCGACTTTCAATATCTACGAAGCCAGCAGAGACCTCATGCGGGCTCGTCGCGCCGAATGGCATGAAGATTATACCTTACCCTCTCTGTGGCGATTCTACCAGCCCAGCAAGGTTTCTCACGGTTCTTACTGGCATTATTGGGGAACGGAAGAAGAAGTCGCCTGGAAGGAAAACTATCGCCTTTGGATGACTTTTGTGAATGAGTACAAAAACCGGGGTGGAAGGGTTACTTCGGGTTCTGATTCAGGGTTTATTTTCCAGTTGTATGGCTTCGCTTTTATCCGCGAGCTGGAGCTTTTGCGTGAAGCAGGATTTCATCCTTTGGAGGTGATTCGCGCTGCGACAATCAAGGGAGCAGAAGCACTGGGGCAAAACCAGGAAATTGGTTCGATTGAAGTCGGCAAACTCGCTGATATGGTTCTGGTTGAAGAAAATCCCTTACAAAACCTCAAAGTGCTTTACGGAACGGGTGCCATCAAACTTACCGAAGCAAATGAAGTCGTCAGAGTAGGGGGAGTGGCTTATACCATAAAAGATGGAATCATTTACGATGCAAAAGCACTTTTAAAGGACGTGAAGGACATGGTCGACAAAGCCAAGAAGAAGGAGAAATTTGAAATCAGGCAACCAGGGATAAAAAATTAAGTCCCTGCTATTGAAAAGCAACCCTGATAATTTATAAAGTGGCCTCAGTTTTGCTCTTTATATGGTTGCTTTAGTCTAACCCTAATACGACGTATGGATTTTACCACCACTGAGACCTGGATCGACTTGCTGGTAATAGTAATTGCTTTTGTGGCTGTAATTGTTGGCATTATTACAGGCATAAAAATGTTTAAACAGGAGGATTCTGTCAAGGAGGAAGAACCCTCTCTCAAATCTTCTGTTCAAAAGCCTGTATCCCTGAAAAAGGAGGAATCTTTGCCAAAAGAAAAAGCTCCAAAAAAGGTTCAGGAACAAGTGATTGAAAAAGAAATTAGCCTGGTGAATTCATCTTCTCGAAAATTATTTAACTCCAAACCAGAGAAAGATACTCAGCCAGTTAATCCAGTTACACGTCAAAACAGCCCAGGGCACCATTTTTCTTCATCTTCCGGAAGTATGCAGCCACCCAAGCTGGAAGCTGACCAACTTTCCCTTGACACGCCCAATACTTTATTATTGAAATTACGCAACGCCGGTAATAGACTGATTTATAAAAAAATCAAAACAAACGATCATAATCAACTGGATATCAAGTATCAGGCTCCGGACCGGAAAGCAAATAAGATGATTGAAGAATTTCCTTCAGGCAGTACCATGACGTTCTCGCTATCCGGACAGGGTATCATCGCCAAAACCTATCATTTCACCATCTATTTTGGTGATGATGAAGGGAATCTCTATACCCAGCAAGTTGCGGGAATGGGAAAAGAGTATTCGATTGTTGATGTCCCAAGGAAAATAGCATAGTAGCTATTGGCCTTTGGCCGTTAGCTATTGGCTCTTCTTGCTAAGGGCTAACGGCCAATAGCCAAACGCTAATACATCGAATCTCTTACAAAAGGCACAATTTCCGGCGGTAATAACCCATCAATATCGCCTTTGTACTTAATCACTTCTCTTACAATCGTAGATGAGATAGCCGCTGTTTTTGGGCTGCTCAACAAATGGACCGTTTCAATATCCGGAGCCATGTGTTTATTGATTAATTCTATCGGCTGCTCGTAACTCAAATCCTGGGGAGAACGCAATCCTCGTAAGATAAACCCTGCATCTTGTTCCCGGGCAAAATCAACCGTCAATCCATGATAAGCAGCTACCCCAATCTGAGGATAATTCACAAAACATGCTTCCAGCATTTTAAGCCGATCTTCCAGACTGAAAAGATATTTTTTCTGACTATTTACCCCAATTGCAACAGTGATATGATCAAAAATAAGGGTTCCTCGTTTGATAATTTCGGTATGACCCTGGGTAATAGGGTCAAAAGAACCAGGGAAAACAGCTTTTTTCATAGTGTTAGTCATTGATAAAAAAACTCAGTGTAGAAGATCCATATACCTTTTCAAAGTCAAAATTAGACAATGATTGCATCGTCAGTTGAGTCGTATGTTCAACTACCAGTAAGCCCTTTGGTTTTAATAATCCCCGCTCAAAAATCAATTTCACCAGATCCTCCTGCTGAGGCATGGCATAAGGAGGATCCATAAATATCAGGTCAAACTGATCCGTGCAATTTCGGACATACTGCCAGACATTCATTTGAATGACTTTCGCATCATTAATTTTCAGCTCTCCTGCCAGTTTTTTGATCGTTGCAACACACTTCCCATTCTGATCGACAGAAGTTACTGAGCGGGCTCCTCTGCTCCAGGCTTCGAGAGAAATATTACCCGTCCCCGAAAACAGATCGAGAACATCTGTATCTTCCCAATACAACTCATTATTAAGGATATTGAATAAGGCTTCTTTGGTCCGGTCAGTAGTCGGCCTGACCGGCAATCCTTTTGGCACGTTTAATTGGCGGCCTTTATATTTTCCGGAAATAATACGCATACAATCAGGGATTTAGAAAGGCAAATCGCCACCAGGGCACAGATTCATTTTCATTATGAATGATGGGTCGCATAAACTCCGGGAATTGCATGTGTGGGAAAAAGTCCCATAAACTTTGCTCTGTATCTGACTTTGCTTCTATTTCTCCCAACACAAAATGAGGCAAATCTTTGTCTAATACTCCCGTAACATTTTTGACAGTTTGAATAAAATAGGCCGCATCATTATGTGTTTGAAAAGGAAAACGATTGCAAATTTTCAATTCTCCCTCTACAATCGCAGCAATTAATAATTGTTTTTCCAGAATGAGTGTAAGGATCAGATGATCGTATTCCTTGCTAAGCCGATCGCTAATGGACAACAACAAAGCACTTACATGAGTGAGTGTATGATGGGGAATATATTGATTCAGGAAGTTTAATGTCATGGAAGGTAGCGGAAATAACAGCCGGCCTGGCAGAGAAGGAACAGAAGTGGATGTTACCTCGCTTTTATCGAATACATCCTGAAGTAACAACCTGCTTAACGGAACCTGATAGTCATCTCGCCAAAAAACATCGGGAATTAAAGTAAAAGGAACTTCTGATATATACACCCGGCTATCGAGAAATGTCGAAGACAAAATGGGCTCCTTTTCCAAAATAAATCTTAGAAAAACCGATTGGCTTACCACCTCGGTATTTCGAAATTCCTTACAATGGATAATCTCTTCTTTAGGAGAAATAATCAAATATGAAGCGCGATTGGGTTGAATAAAAAAAACCAGCCTGCAAGTAGCCATCAGAGAAACTTTGATCGGGTTTCTCACATATTCAACTACATGATAAGGAGCAGGCATCATGGATTTACCTTTATTTAGGGATTATACTTAACCAATACATTCACGTATATTAACCTACGCAGCTACATTGGTAAATTTTACTTCTACTTAGCCAGTAAAATAAATATTTTTACTGGGATAGCAACAAAAGGATTATTTTTCTTTTTATTATTATAAGAAGACTTGATGTTCGTATATATGTTTGAATAAGTTTTTAATTTTTAAAATAAATTTTCATGCGAAAGATATTAATCATTTTAGCAATATTGATTGGTCTGGGATCAACTAAGTCCTATGCACAGTTAGCTGATAAACTCGTTCCTCACATGGGTTTTATGTGGGAATTTGCCACAATTAAGGATGTTCCAACTAGTTCCCCCCAGATTTTCAACAGCTTTTATAATTTCCATTTAGGTACCTATTATACCTTAATGCATCACAATGATATTTTCAGCCTTGGAGTTGATGCCAGCGCTCAGTTTGGCCTCAATTTTCAACAATATGTGAATGCAAGCAGGACTCAGGTTTTTACTCGTGTGGATTATATGGCTCAGCTCCCTGTATTTGTTATGGGAAAGGTTGGTGCAACGGCTACTCCTTATAACCAGCAGAAAATAGGAATTGCCGGAGGTATTGGAGGTAATTATAATTATTTATCCTATAATAATAACTTCAATCAAAAAAGTAAATCCAGTTATTTTGTTCCAAGTTTTGTAGTAGAAGGAACCCTTCTTTCGAGAGGAAACCCTTTAACTGTGCGATTCCATTATGGTTTGGCTCACCCTGAAACAAACCAGAAAACCACTGCACGTGATGGAAGTTTTCCTCCGGTTACCAATCGCTTTTTGTTAGGTAATTTCGGAATTGGTATTCTTTACGGTATTTAATCAAAGGAAAATCAAAAATAAAAGCCCGGTTATTCGTAACCGGGCTTTTATTTTTGCATGAATGCGGGTACCTTTGCAAACGTCGATATATTCCTAAAACCTGAAGATTTCTCTTATTTATGAGCATATTAGTTAACAAAGATTCAAAGGTAATTGTCCAGGGCTTTACTGGAAAAGAAGGTTCTTTCCACGCCCAGCAAATGATTGATTATGGGACCAATGTAGTTGGAGGGATAACTCCCAATAAAGGAGGAACCATGCACATGGACCGTCCGGTTTTTAATACTGTATATGAAGCAGTACAGGAAACCCAGGCGAATGTATCTATCATTTTCGTTCCTCCTGCTTTTGCTGCGGACGCAATCATGGAAGCTGCGGATGCAGGAGTAGATTTAATTGTGACAGTTACGGAAGGAATTCCTGTCAAAGACATGATCTATGCTAAAGCTTATATTGATGATCGGGGAATCAGGATGATTGGGCCTAACTGTCCAGGCGTAATTACTCCCGGAGAATGTAAATTGGGAATCATGCCAGGATTTATCCATAAGCCTGGTAGAATTGGAATTCTGAGCCGTTCCGGGACACTTACTTATGAAGCCGTTGATCAGGTCACCAAAGAGGGAATGGGACAATCTACCTGTGTGGGTATTGGTGGAGATCCTATTATTGGTTCTACTCACCTCGACATTGTCAAGCTATTCAACGAAGACCCTAATACTGATGGCATTATTATGATTGGGGAAATTGGCGGATCAAATGAAGAGATCGCCGCTGAGTGGATTAAAGAGAATGTTACCAAACCAGTAGTTGGTTTTATTGCCGGGCAAACAGCGCCTCCCGGAAGAAGAATGGGACATGCCGGAGCGATTGTTTCAGGGGGAAAAGGAACAGCTGCTGAAAAAATGAAAGTAATGGCCGCTTGTGGAATTCACGTGGTAGAAACGCCTGCTGACATTGGAAGCACCATGACCAAAGCGTTGCAGCAAATTAAGGCTTAAAAGCCATTTTATTCATAAAATAAAAAGGGTGAGAGACGATCTCACCCTTTTTTTATTTTTTCTTGGGAGGCTCATTGCTTTCATAAGCCGCCAGAATATCCTTCACAAGACGGTGGCGAACCACATCAGATGAATTTAATCTGACAAAAGCAATTCCCTTGATTCCTTTGAGAATTTTCATACACTGCACCAGCCCTGACCGCTGACGTGGAGGAAGGTCTATCTGCGTATCATCCCCGGTAATGATCATCCGGGCATGTTCTCCCATACGGGTCAGAAACATCTTCAACTGGACTTCAGTAGCATTCTGCGCTTCATCCATAATCACATAAGCGTGATTCAGTGTTCTTCCCCGCATATAAGCCAGCGGCACAATCTCAATAATATTATTATCCAGATAATATTTTAACTTCTCAGTGTGAATCATGTCCCCCAAAGCATCATACAGAGGTCGTAGATAAGGATCTACCTTGTCCTTCATATCTCCGGGAAGAAACCCCAGACTTTCCCCTGCGTCTACTGCCGGGCGACAAAGCACAATCTTACGCACACGCTTCTCTTTAAACGCTTTTACGGCCAAAGCAACTGCCATATAGGTTTTACCAGTTCCAGCTGGTCCCACTGCAAAAACAATATCATTATTCCCTTCAGCCCCGACCATTAGCCTCTGGCCTTTGGTTTTAGGTTTGATTATTAATCCGCCTCCTCCATGCACCAATACTGCATCAGCAGGTGCCAAAGGAATTTTGGGGTTTTCCTGGTGGCTCTCGGGCAAAAGTATTTCGTTGAACCTGTTTTCAGAAACCCGCCCTCGTTTTTTGATCTCTTCAAACAGGGCTCCCAGAATAGACTTCAGCTTTTCAATCTTTTCTTCCTCGCCTCTGATTTTTAGCTCATCACCACGGGCTACAAACTTTATTCCCGGAAATCCTTCCTCTATCTGTTGTAAGCGGGAATTATTGACGCCATAGACCTCTAAAGGGCTAATATTGTCAAGTACAAAAATGTGTTCAGTCAATATGAATGAATTAAAATGATAAAAAATATTTAGCGAAAAATAAGGAATTTTGCCAATATTTAATTGATAATTCCATTACCAATTTATGCAAATATTTGCGATTCCATATAGAGGGGTGGATGCTTTTTTTACGCTTTTGATTAAAAATGAGTTGCATAACATGATCATAAATTCTTTTTTCTGAACTATTTACGCAAAAATCTTGCAGAATCACGTAATTTCTATTGACTTAATTGATTGCAACTTGTAATATGGTCCCTCTAGTAAAAGAACCAACTTATACAACAAACGATCTACTGATTCCCAATCTATGCCACTCATAACCCTGACATCCGATTTTGGCGACAATAGTCACTATGTGGCCATTGTGAAAGGAGTCATTTATTCCCTTATCTCTGATGTGACCCTTATCGATGTTACACATAATATCAATGCTTTTGACAAACTACATGCAGCCTATGTAGTCAAAAATACCATGCCGGCTTTCCCGGATGGAACCATTCATCTGATTGCTGTGGATCCCGAACAAAACGATTTGAATACCGGAATTGTGGTAAAATGCAGAAACCAATATCTGGTTGGAGCCAATAATGGTGTGATGAGCCTGATTTGTGGAGATATCCCTTATGAATGTGTTCAAATTTCCAATGAGGCGCTTTTCCAATCTAAATATCCAAACTCTTTCAGGGCTGCTCAATCTTTTGGACCGACTGCCGCTTTCCTGGCCAGTGGTGGTACCATGGAAGAAATCGGCGAACCAACTGAATTAAGAATTTTACATTGGGGAGAACCCAGTTATAGCAATAACTGCCTTAGAGGTAAAATTATTCATATTGACAAGTTTGGAAATGCAATTACCAACATCAAACGCGACGGTTTTATGGAATTAAAACAAGAGCGTCGCTTCGAAATTTTTATTCGCAACGTTAGGCTGAAAAGAATTGTTAATACCTATTCTGATGTAAGTAAGGCAGATGCACTCGCTATTTTTGGAGAAAGTGATAATCTGGAAATTGCTATGCGTGAAGCGTCAGCATCTGAATTACTGGGACTGAAGGTCCATGATATGATCACAATTGAATTTAATTAAAAACCGCCACCTTTCTTTTTCACAGGAGCCTTTTTAGGAGTAGTTTTGGTTTCATCACCAAGATCTTCAAAATCTTTATCAATATCTATTTCCTCTTCCTCGATAATTACTTTGTCCAAATCATCTGTTCCGAGATCCAGATCATCGCCAATCTCCAGGTCTGAATCATCATCTTCGTCATTTTCATCTAAAAGCATGTCCAGGTCCTGACCATCTTCCGATATTTCATCCAAAGGATCACTCGTAACAACTTTTGCAATTAAATTACTACTAACGGATACCGAACCAAAATGAGTTTGCTTAAGCCTCTTTAAATACGACATTACACTTTCTGTAAAAATCAAATCATTCTGCATTCTTTTTGATGAGGTAACAAAAGCAGATTTGTTTTCATATTTAATTACCTTGCTGCAATATAAACTCACTACATAGGTATAGTTTCTGAATACGAGCTTTAACTCTGGAATAAAACATTCCGGCCCTATTAAAGCCTCTTCTTCATAAATAAAATCCGACAAATAATTAATCGAATCCTCAAAAGCATAAGTAATTTTAACCTTG
>JAGQVA010000192.1 GCA_020438265.1 Bacteroidota bacterium | reverse complement strand
CGATGTAAGGCCCGGATCAATCATCGAATATCAATATGTGATTCATACCCAGGACGTCGAATGGCTCAAACCCTGGTATTTTCAGGAAGAAATTCCGGTTTTACATAGTGAAGTGAGAGTCGACAATTTTCGGGAAGTTACTTATGCAGCTTTTCCTCAGATGTATGAAGTAGAGCCCTACCGACAGGGAAGATATCGGATGCGCCATATAAAAGCACTCGAAAAAGGTGATTTTACAGGCAACTGGAATGACTACCGGGCCGGACTCCGTTTTCAGATGGAGGAGTTTTTTAGTCTGAGAACCGAGGCAGAAGAATGGAGACTTATCAATATGGACCTGCAGCAGGGAACTCTTTTCCTGGACGATTCTGCAACGCAGGACGCTCTCTATTCTCTTACACAAAGTCTGACTCGGGACGCGATTACTGATGAAGAAAAAGTATCCATTCTCTATAATCACGTGCGAAAAAATGTGCGTTGGAATCAAAAATCTGATACCTGGATGACTAAAACCCCGTCCAGAACCTATAAAGATCAGGAAGGCAACAGCGTTGAAATCAATATGCTTTTGACTCAGATGCTTTGGCTCGCCAACCTCGATGCTTATCGCCTTTTTTACAGGACCCGAGAAAAAGGGCTGCCTTCTTTTTACCCTATTCGCAACCAGTTTAATGATATGATGTGTATCGTTGAGGTTGATGGTCAGACTTTTTTACTGGATGCTACAGATCCCCTCCGCCCCTATGATTTAATTCCCAAAAGAGCGTTAAACCGAATGGGATGGATGATTAAAGACAGTACTGCTAGCTGGGTAAAAATACCTCAGAGATATAGCGCATCTCTGAGTGCATACAGCTTGATGAGTATTCATGCAGATGGGAATATACATGGAGAATGTAAAGAAACCCATACAGGCTATCAGGCTCTGGAAATGAAAAAGAAATATAAAGACCGGGGAAATCAATTTCATTTAGACTCTGACAGCTCAATTTTTAAAAAATTTATCCTCAAAGAAATAAAAGGAATTACAGAACCAGATCTTCCTGTAACCATTTCCTACAATCTCGAATCAAACCACTTTTCTCAGAAAAACGGAGATACTTTGAAGATAGCCCCTTTATTGCATTATAAGGAAGGTTTCAACCCTTTCCAGCCAGTCAGTCGCTCCTATCCTGTTGATTTTGGCTATATATGGGAGAAAACGATTCTGTTGAATTTTTTGATCCCTGAAGGGTATCAGGTAGCCAAAATTCCTGAAAATATTCGGGTCAAAACCATGGACGAAAAAGTCATGTATGAGTTCGTATGCACCTATTCCGGGAGAACCATACAACTGAGAAATATACTGAAAGTCCAAAAAGCCGTGATTGAACCGGAAGATTATCCTGCAATCAGAAATATCTATCAGCAAATGATCGGTAAACAAGGGGAGAAAATTATTTTGATTCCTTCTCCATGATTGATATTTTAGGGAATTGAATTCACATAGACCTGTTAACCATGAAAACATATATCCTGTCACTTTTGAAAGTTTTTGGTACACTTTCATTTCTATTACTTCAATTTCTGAGAATTCTCATTTTATCGTTTGATAAACCATTACCTGCTACAAAATAGATTCACACATATTACCCCAATTTATGACTAAGCACATTTTCTTTAGCCTTTTGGTCATTGCATTTCACATGACCAGCGCACAAAACGAATGGGGAGGAATTACCCCCGCCAACCTTCAACTTCAATCCTACCAGGAATTCCCTGATGCAGATGCAGTTATTCTCCTGAAAAGTGGGCACCTTACTCCTCAGGAAGGACAACAGGGATACGAATTTGCCAAAACCTTTTACCTCCGAATTCATATTCTGACAGAAAAAGGATTGGAAAATGCCGATCAGGCAATCTATTATTACAGCAAGGATAACCATGAACGTGTCGGAAAATACAGGGCCAGAACGGTTAATCTTGAAAATGGAGAACTCTCTTTTTCTACATTAAAGAAAAAGGATTTTTTTAAAGATGACGATCTCACGACAAATTATTCTGCCTTAAAATTTACTTTCCCAAATGTCAAACCCGGCTCCATTCTCGAGTTTGAATACACGGTCTATAAAAAGAGCATATTCTCGGATATATGGTATTTCCAGGGCGATCTCCCTACGATTACCAGTACATTTGCATTTATTCCGCATAATAAAATGAGTCATGTCTTCCTGTTTCAGGGATTATTTGACGACAGGCTACAAAACTTTGCTGCAGGCGCCTGGATCATGAATAATATTCCCGAACTCAAAGAAGAACCATTTGTAAGCAATCTGGATGATTTTCGGGCTAAAATGCTCATTCAGTTGGATGCTTATGTTTCCAATGGCATTACCAAAAAGACCTTAAACAGCTGGGAAGATTTGACCAAAGAAATGTATCAGGAAAATAGCTTTGGTAAGCTTAATAAGAAAAACATGGACCTTGATGATGAGGTAGGATTAATCGTCAACCGCAATGAAGAACCAGAGGAAAAACTAAAGAGAATATACAAATATATCACCGAAAATATCGAATGGGATGGTACACGAAGGATTTTTACAGAAGATGATCTGGACAAAATCATGGAGGAGAAAAAAGGTTCGAGTGCGCAGATTAATTTGGTTTTGACCCGAATGTTGAGACAGGCAGAGATTACAGCCTATCCATTGCTGTTAAGCACCAGAAAACATGGAGTCATTATTAAGGCATACCCACTGTTGGTACAGTTTAATACCCTGGCCTGTTATGCAGAAATTGATGGAAAACCCTATATCCTGGATGCAACTGATCCAAACAGAGCTTATGACCTGCC
This sequence comes from Bacteroidota bacterium, assembly GCA_020438265.1. Taxonomy (GTDB): domain Bacteria; phylum Bacteroidota; class Bacteroidia; order J057; family J057; genus JAGQVA01. The sequence goes on along the minus strand of JAGQVA010000192.1, from coordinate 5,577 downwards.
GGATATAGATTTGCTGAATGATGAAGGCTGGTTGCTCGATGAAGAAAATCCACGCTGGATCAGGGTACCCCGCAATTATCCTTCCGATGATAATACAGTTGCCTGGCTAAAAATGGAAGAAGACGGGAATCTCTCGGGAAGTGTTTCCTCAATTTTTGGCGGTTATGCAGCGGTTGAAAACCGGGACGCTATTCAGGAGTCGGAAGATGATTTTTGGGAAAAACACATCAAAAAACATATTCCTGAAGGAGAAATCAGCGAAATGAAAATCGTCAACGCGGATGATCCTTATTCCAACCTGACGGCAAAAGCAGAAATTAAAACCAGTGATTTTTCCAATGTCGCAGGTGATTTTATCTATCTCAAGCCTATGCTCATGTTTGGGATTGAGAATAATCCGTTTAAGGCTACCCAGAGATATTATCCTGTCGATTTTGTCCATGAGCATCAATCACAGACCAACCTGACTTTCATAATTCCGGAAGAGTATGAAGTTGAAAGTTTGCCAAAATCCGCACGTTTGGGGCTCGCAGATGGTGGAATGAGTTTTATCTATCAATGTGAAAGTTTTGGAAAAACGATCCAGGTAAAGACTTCCTTTTCAATTAAAAAACCGATTTATTTTCCTGACGATTATCTGGTTATCAAAAAGATGTTTGACGAAATGATTCAGCGTTATAACGACCAGATTGTACTCAAAAAAAGAAGCTAATATGAAACTCATTGCCTTTGTTATTATTCAATATATAGGGATTCTCAGCTGCGGACTCATGGCTGGGGGTCCTTTCTCTGTGGTTTTTATTCCGGACTCTTTAATTGAAGAGGCACATTTGGTGGTACGTGAGCATGAAACATATATTCAGATAGAAGATGTGGACCGGGCCATTCTTACAGTAAAAAATGTGATCACGATTCTCAATGAATCTGCCGAAAAATTTGCATACCTGACCATACCCTACGACCAGGAGCTTAGCAAAATCAACAGCATCGAAGCAAAAGTGTATGATCATAAGGGAGATGTCATTAAAAAGGTCAAAAAGTCAGACATTCAGGATCTGGCTTATCTGACCAAAAGCAGCCTGTTTACCAGTATGCGGAAAAAAGCCATTGACCTGACTTCTTCCCAATATCCCTACACCATTGAATACATTTATGAGAAAACCATTCAGGGGCTAAACAGAGCTTCTTACTGGAGTCCTGTTATCTCTGAAGGGACATCTGTGGAAAAGGCAAAGTTAACCATAGAAGTGCCTTTGTCGATGCAAATTGCAGCCAATCTTATCAACTTTGAACCCAAATCTGCAATCAAAGCTGAAGGAAGCTCCAAAATTTACGCATGGGAAATTGCTCAGATGGTTCCTCCAACCATCGAACCTGGAGGCCCGGGATTTCGGGAATCCATCCCTTACATTCATCTGATGGGAGCGGATATCAAAATGGGGAAAGTATCGGGCAAAATGGACTCATGGAAATCGTTCGGGCAGTTTTACTACGACCTGAATGCCAACCGGGACAAACTACCCGCAGAAATGGAAGAAAAGGTTAAAGCCATGATCGAAGGTATGGAGAGTCCTCATCAGATGATCGATACGTTATATAGCTTTTTACAAAAAAACACACGTTATGTAAGCGTTCAGCTGGGTATTGGTGGTTGGCAGACTTACGATGCAGATTATGTTTATCAAAACCGTTATGGAGATTGTAAAGCATTAACCAATTATATGAAATCCCTGCTTGGAGCAGCCGGAATTACGTCTTACGCAACTCTTGTCAATGCCGGAGAAGATATCCCTTCCTTCCACACAGAATATGTCAATGATCCATTCAATCACGTGATATTATGTATCCCGATGGAACTGGATACTGTGTGGCTGGAATGCACCAGCAGTTTACATCCTGCGGGATATCTGGGGAATTTCACAGGAGACCGGCATGTGTTGGTCTGTACGCCTGAAGGAGGAATTCTCACCAAAACGCCTGCAAGTTCTGCTGAGGAAAACATCCAATTCAGACGGGCAGATGTGTTTCTGGATGAATCAGGAAACGCAAAAGTCAAAACGTTATTGACTGAATCAGGTTTTCAACAAAGATCAACCAGACAGGTTGCCAAAGAATTAACTGCCTCAGATCAGCAGAAATGGCTGGAAAGAAAAATTGATGCTCCGGGCTTCAGTCTGACCTCATTTGACATTCAAATCTTCAATGAAGGCTCTTTGCCGATTTGTGAAACAAATTATGAGATGCAGGCTACCAACTGGGCTTCCAAAACAGGAAACCGGATTTTCCTCACTCCCAATGTCCTGGAGAGGAGATCTTATGTGCCTGATGAGATGGAAGAAAGGACCCAGGAATTGGTGCTATCGATTTCCTATCTGGACCGCGACACCATCATTTATCACCTTCCTGAAGGATTTCAGGTAGAAGCGGCTCCCGATATGCCCGTCAAAATTTCTGCTCCATTTGGTGAGTATAAAGCAAACCTGATTTCTTCAGAGCCGGGCAAGCTGATATACACAAGGGAGATAAAAATGCTCAAAGGAAGATACCAACCCGAAGTGTATAAAGCTTATCGTGATTTTTACCTGAATGTAGTTAAACAGGACAAACTTCAGGTTGTCTTAGTAAATAAGTCCTGAGATTACCCTATCTTTGCGGCAAAATTAATCCGGAAGCAAACATGGTACTCTTAGACGGTAAAAAAATCTCTCAGGACATTAAGGATGAACTCAAGGAAGAAGTTAGTAAAATCACTCAGGATGGGAAACGGCCCCCTCATCTGGTCGCCATTCTAGTGGGTGATAATCCTGCTTCTCAAACCTATGTCAAAGGCAAAATGCGATCCTGCGAGTACGTAGGCTATAGTTCTACGCTCATGCGTCTCCCATCAACTATCAGTCAGGAAGCATTGCTGAAAAAGGTAGAAACCTATAATCAGGACCCCGATGTAGATGGAATTATTGTGCAAATGCCTCTGCCAGACCATATTACCCCGCAGGAAATTACTCAAAAGATTCGCCCGGGAAAGGATGTAGATGGGTTTCACCCTCTAAATGTAGGGCTGATGACCCTCAACTTTCCCTGTCTGATGCCTGCAACTCCATCTGGTATTCTGGAATTATTGCATCGATATAATATTCCGACTAAGGGCAAACATTGTGTGGTAGTTGGCAGAAGCAGAATTGTAGGTCGTCCGACTTCCATTCTGATGTCCAGAGGTGGAAATCCCGGGGAAGCAACTGTAACTATTTGCCATATAAACACTCCTCCGGAAGAGTTAAAAAGAATATGCCCCCAGGCAGATATTCTGATCGTTGCTGTGGGAAAACCTGACCTGATCACCGCTGATATGGTTAAAGAAGGCGCAGTTGTGATTGATGTAGGGATTAATCGGGTTCCTTCTCCAGAAACCCGGTCAGGTTACCGCCTAAAAGGAGATGTTGAATTTGAAACCGTTTCCCAAAAAGCCAGTCATATTACTCCCGTACCAGGTGGAGTAGGACCTATGACTGTGGCTATGCTGCTGAGAAATACACTGAATGCCTATAATCAGAACCTGGCTACGGTAGGCGAAATCATTCCCGAATAAACTCGTACATTTGCAGTCTCATTACCAGTAAATATCAAACACAGAGGCACTGAGCCACAGAGAATATATATAAAATCTCTGTCCCTCTATGCCTCCGTGTTTAAACCAACAACGGGTAAAAAATGAAGTCGAAATTGATTAAAGCAGGAGCAGATTTAAGGAGAAAACAGGCCAATCCGTTGCCCGTGATGGAGCAATTTTACACACTACAGGGAGAAGGAATATGGACCGGAACTCCGGCCTATTTCATTCGTTTGGCTGGTTGTGATGTAGGTTGTCATTGGTGTGATGTAAAGGAATCCTGGCACCCCGGCGATGACCAATACCTGCAAATAGAAGAAATTGTGGTAAGAGCGTTGGCTTCGGGTACGGATAGAGTGGTGATTACGGGGGGAGAACCCACAATTTACGATTTATCTTTGTTGACTAAACAATTACATGAAGCGGGGTTAAAGATTCACATGGAAACCGCAGGAGTGCATCCTCTGATTGGCGATATAGACTGGGTTTGTTTTTCTCCTAAAAAATTCCTCAAACCTCAGCCGGAATTTTATCAAAAGGCCAGTGAGTTAAAAGTGATTATTTTTAATGATCATGACTTCCCGTGGGCTGAAGAACACGCCGAAAAATGCGCTGATCATGTACAGTTGTTCCTCCAACCTGAATGGAGCCGCCGCAACAAATTTACCGCCAAAATAGTTGAGTATGCCAAGGCAAACCCTCATTGGAGAGTGAGCCTGCAAACGCATAAATACATCGATATTCCTTAATCCTAATGAAATTTGGGAAACTTCACGATCTCAGCCAGGTGGATTTTCGCCTGCCACTTCAAAACCCTGACAATCAGATAGTACTCGGAGGTAGTCCTTCACCCGAAGGATTTCAGCCTTTCATTGGCTGCCCTATGTGGGGAAATAAAGGCTGGGTCGGGAAATTATACCCTAAAGGCGTAAAAGCAGGTGATTACCTTTCCTATTATTCTCAGTCATTTAATACCATTGAATTAAATTCGACTCATTACCGGATTCCGACCAAAGAGATATCTACCCGTTGGCGGGATATGGCTGCAGAAGGATTTGAATTTTGCCCGAAAATCCCTCAGACCATTTCTCATTATCGAAAGCTGGTTAACTGCGAGGAAGAAATTGAACGATTTGTGGAAAGTGTAAGTTTGTTTGGCGAAAAAATGGGCTGTGCATTCGTTCAGCTTCATCCGTCTTTTGGCCCAAATCTTATCCACAACCTTACCTGGTTTCTGGATGCTTTCCCTGCTTCAATTCCCCTGGCGATTGAGTTTAGAAATGAGGACTGGTTTGAGAATAACCGCCTGATTCCACAAGCTGAGGATCTTCTCCTTAGCAATAACACGGCTGCGGTAATTACCGATGTAGCTGGCAGGCGCGATGTCCTGCACCAAAGTATAACAAATAAAATTGCCATGATTCGTTTTGTGGGGAATCAACTCATTAGCTCCGACTTTGAACGCGCCGATGCCTGGGTTGAAAGAATTGCCTGGTGGGTAGAAAACGGTCTGGAAAAACTCTATTTTTTCGTTCACGAACCCGACGATACCTTTGCTCCGGAGATGGGAACTTATGTGATCAAAAAGCTAAATCAGCGATTTGGATTGAATTTGCCAATTCCAGGTATTCCGCAGGCTCCGGGTACTCAGATGGAGTTGTTTTAATTATTCGTTCCATTTTAATAAAAACCTTGAGAAACTAATAATCAATTAATTACCTCCGTGTCTCAGCGTCTGTGTTGATTCTTTAGATTTTTCAAAAAAATCGCAATCCCAGCCCATAAGGATCACAAGATTCGCAGATTTCCATTTAACATGTTTACCTATTTTGGGACTATGAATACACATAGAGTTTTTGCCTGTTTAGGGCTAATAAGCCTGTTTTTAAGTTGTGCATCTGTCAACTCACAAACTGCCGAATCCCTTTATCCAGTTAAAGAAATTTCAGATCTGGATTATTATTCTGGTC